>JAQULN010000018.1 GCA_028718575.1 Candidatus Krumholzibacteriia bacterium
GATGCCCCGCATGGGTGACAACCGGACCCCGGAAACCCTGCAGGATCTACTGCAGACCCTCGAACGCAGCCAGGACCTGCGCGCGTTCGCGCGCGAATGCGGCCTGACGGTCCGCGAGCTGCGCAAACGCCTGGCGAACTGGCGGCGCGAGCTCAAATCCGCCCCGACCGGCCGGCAGTCGCCCGGCGCCGGCGGCGATCCGGATCGCAGCGTTGTCGCCGATCATGGCGATCTCTTGGATTTGCCGCCGGCCGCAGACCTCAGCGAGTCGCCCCTGCCGGCGGCGGGGTCGGCGATCTTGGAGGTCTTCACCGACGGTGCCAGCCGGGGCAATCCCGGTCCCGCCGCGATCGGCGTGCTGTTTCGGCAGCACGAGGGGCCCGACCTGTGCGTTCATGCCGAAGCCATCGGCCGCGCGACCAATAATCAGGCCGAGTACCGCGCGGTGCTGGCCGCTCTGCAGCACAGCCGCCGCTGGGGCGTGGGGCGGGTGCATCTCTACCTGGATAGCGAACTCGTGGCGCGGCAGATGATGGGAATCTACCGGGTCAAGAGCCACGACCTGCTGCCTCTCTATCAGCAGGTCATGCACCTGACACGCGAATTGACTGAAATTCGTATCCGCCATGTGCCGCGCGCACAGAACCGAATCGCCGATCAGCTGGCGAACAAGGCCTTGGACGCCAGCGGGCGCTGATTTTCTGTGTGACAAGCATTCGCCGCGGTCCTATCATAGAACGCGAGGGAAGTCGGAGAGACGGCTGCGGGTCCCGCGGGACTCGAGGAAATTCCGGGCTCCACAGGGCAGGGTGCCTGGGTAACACCCAGGAGGAGCGATCCTAGGAAAGTGCCACAGAAAATACACCGCCTCACCCGCGTCGACTGCGGTCCCGCGGGTGCGGTAAGGGTGAAATGGTGAGGTAAGAGCTCACCGCGCTCCTGGTGACAGGGGCGGCAGGGTAAACCCCCCCGGAGCAAGACCAAATAGGGGAGGATGAGGTGGCCCGCCTCGTTTGACTCCCGGGTCGGTCGCATGAGGCCGCCGGCAACGGCGGTCCCAGATACATGGTCGTCGCCGCCCGACGAGCGTCGGGACGGTAACAGAACCCGGATTACGACCGGCTTCCCTCGCCGAAAGATCCTGGCCGCGTCGCCGCGGATCGCCTTGGACCACGGAGGGGAGCCTGGCTTGCAGCTCGAGATTCCGCTTACTCCTGATCCCGGCAACGCCGACCAGGTCGGTTGGCTCAGCGGACGTCCCTGGCAGATCAGTGAGCCGATCGCCGCCGAGACGATCGACCGGCTGCGGCGCGAAGTGCCGCTGATGGAGCCGGTCTCCGAGCGGTTGCTCTACTTGCTCGCCGGGCGCAGCCTGACGAGCCGCCGTGATCTCGAGAGTTTCTTCTATCCCTCCCTCGATCACCTCTCCGATCCGTTCCTGCTGGTGGAGATGGACAAGGCGGTCGCCCGCACCCTGCGCGCCGTGCGCAACGGCGAGGCCGTCGCCGTGCACGGCGACTTCGACGTCGACGGCATCACCGGCTGCGCCGTCCTGCATTTGCTCCTGATGCACCTGGAGGTCGAGGGTCGCCGCGCGCGGCCGCTGCCGCCGTTCATCCCCGATCGCGCACTGGACGGCTATGGCGTGGCGGCCCACATGGTCCGCCACTGGGCGGCGGCCGGTGTGACGCTGTTGATCACCGTGGACACTGGCTCGGCCGCCCTGACGGAACTCGAACTCGCGCGCCAACTCGGGATCGACGTCATCGTCCTGGATCACCACATCTTCGAGGAGCGGCCCTGCGCGGTCGCGCTGGTCAACCCGCGCCGCCCGGACGCCCGTTATCCCAACCCGGACCTTTGCGGCGTGGCGGTCGCCTTCAAGCTGGCGCAAGCGCTACAGCTAGACCGTCCCGAGAGCCTGCCGCCGGATTTCCTGGAGAGCCTGACCGATCTGGTCGCCCTCGGCCTCGTGGCCGATCAGATGAGCCTGACCGGGGAGAATCGGGTGCTCGTGCGCAAAGGCCTGGCCCGGCTGGCGGACCGGCAGAAGATCCGCCCCGGCCTGTCCGCGTTATTGCGGGTCAGCGGCCTGGATCGCGGTTTTCCGGTCACGGCCACCGACCTCGCCTACCAAGTCGCACCCCGTCTGAATGCCTGCGGCCGCATCGGCCGCGTTATGGCAGCGCTGGAGCTGTTGCTGACCGACGATCCCTTGCAGGCGGAGAAACTGGCCCAGGAGGCGGATCGGACCAACACGCGGCGCAAGCAGGCCGATCTGATGCTCAAGGAAGAAGCCATCGAGATGGCCAAACCTTACGTTGATCGCGGCGACCCCGGCCTGGTCCTGCACTCGCACACCTGGCACAAGGGTGTCATCGGGATCGGCGCGGCCCGGCTCGTCGAGCTCTATCAATTGCCGACCATCCTGATCGCCGAGGAAGGCGATGAAGCGCGCGGATCGGCGCGCAGCGTGGCCAACGTCGACGTCAAGGCGGTGCTCGATCGCTGCGCCGGCTACCTCGTGCGGTACGGCGGACACAGCCAGGCCGCCGGCCTTACCCTGCGGCGGCGCGACATCCGCGCGTTCCGCGACGCGTTCTTGGCCGCGCTGCGCCGGATGCCGGGGCACGGCCCCCTGCCCGTGGCGTACGATCTCGACCTGCCGCTGGACGAGCTCTCGACCCAGGATATCACCAAGCTGGTGCGGGAGCTGGACAAGATGGAACCGTTCGGCGCCGGCAATCCCAAACCTGTTTTTCGCAGCGCTGGTCTGCAGTTGCGGCACCTGCCAGCGGCCATGGGCGGCGGCGCCCATCTGCGGTTCGGTTTCCGCGGCGCGGGGCATGGCCGCAACGGCGCGCCAGCGCTCAACCGCGAGTTCGTGGCGTTCGGGGCCGGCGAAGCCTGGCGCCGGGGTCTTGCGCGTTTACAGGAGCAGAGCCGGGAACCCCTGGACATCGCCTGGGACGTGCTCTTCCAGGTCGGGGTCAGCAATTTTCGTCCGCGGGGCGGCGGCTACGATCCCGTCCAGCAATTGCTCGTGGACATCCGTCCCGCCGCAATCCCATGAAGAAGCAACAGGAAGGTGATCTGACCGGGCGCCTGGAGGCTTTGCTCCGCCAGGTAGCGGCGTACAATCCGACGAGCCGCGGCGACCGTCTGCGCGAGGCCTTTGCCTTCGCGTTGGCTTCGCACGCCGAGCAGACCCGGCGCAGCGGCGATCCCTACGTGTCCCATACCTTGAGCGTGGCCGAGATCCTCGCCGAACTGCGCCTCGACGACGACACGCTCGTGGCGGCGTTGCTGCACGACACGGTCGAGGACACCCCGGTCAAACTCGACGAGCTGACGCGGCGTTTCGGCGGCGCGGTGGCGCACTTGGTCGACGGCGTCACGAAGATCACGAGTCTGGGCATCGCCAATCCGGAAACGCGGCGCGCCGAGACCTACCGCAAGCTGATCCTCTCGACCGCGCAGGATCCCCGCACGGTGTTGATCAAGCTGGCCGACCGATTGCACAACATGCGCACAATCGAGCACATGATCAGCGAACGCCAGCGCGAGATCGCCCAGGAAACGATGGATGTCTTCGCACCGCTGGCGCACCGCTTCGGCATCGCGCGTCTGAAGTGGGAATTGGAGGACCGCGCCTTCAAAGTCCTGCAGCCGGAACGCTACTACGAGATCGAAGCGGGCATCAAGCAAACGCGCGACGGCCGTGAGCGCGTCATCGAGGAATTGCGGGAACCGCTCCTGGCCGCGTTGCAGCGGGCCGGAATCAATTGCGAGGTTTCGGGCCGTCCCAAGCACTTCTACAGCATCCACCGCAAGATGCAGAGCCAGGCGATCGGGCTCGAGCGGATGTTCGATCTCTTGGCGCTGCGGGTGATCACCGACACCAAGGCCGACTGCTACCACGCCCTGGGCATCATCCACAGTCTGTTTCCGCCGCTGACCGATCGGATCAAGGACTACATCGCCAAACCGAAGCCGAATCTCTACCAGTCCCTGCATACGACGGTGCAACTGCCCGGCGGCAAGTTCGTCGAAGTGCAGATCCGCACGCGGGAAATGCACGAGCGCAGCGAGCTCGGCATCGCCGCGCACTGGCGCTACGAGGAACACTCGAACGACACCACCGATTTCAGCGGCCTGGTGCGCCTGCTGCGCGAAATCACCGAGTGGCAGCAGGACGAGGACGACCCGCGGGATTTCATGGAAACCCTGCGCATCGACTTCTTTCAGGACGAGGTATTCGTCTTCAGTCCCGCCGGCGACCTGTTCCAACTCCCGCTCGGGTCGACCCCGCTGGATTTCGCGTTCGCCGTCCATAGCGAGGTCGGCCTGCACTGTGTCGGGGCGAAGATGAACGGCCGCATCGTGAGCTTGCGGACGCCGCTCGAGAATCGGGCGACGATGGAGATCCTCACGGCGAAGACAGCGCGGCCCAGCACGAGCTGGCTGGAGATTGTCAAGACGGGCCGCGCCAAGCATCACATCCGGCGCTGGATCAAGAACACCCAGTTGCAGGAGAGCATTCGCCTCGGTCGAGAAATTCTCGAGCGCGAGCTACAGCGGCGCAAGTTGCGCCTCAGCCTCGATCGCGACTTCGACGATCTGGCCAACGAGTTCGGCTACAGCGAGGTGGATAAGCTGCTGGCTGCGGTCGGACGCGGCGAGCTGTCCTGGCAGCGCGTCCTGCAGCGGATCCAGCCGCCGCCGCGTTCGTTGCCGGACCGCGTCATCGACCGCGGCCGCGACCTTTACGACTCGCTGCTGCGGCGGCGGGCCGGAGGCGTGCGAGTGGCCGGCGAGGACAACCTGATGGTCAACTACGCCCGGTGCTGCAACCCGATCCCCGGCGATGAGATCACCGGCGTGATCACGCGCGGCCGTGGTGTGACCGTGCATCGCCTGGGCTGTCCGAATTTGCGGGACCCGGCCCTCGGGGAGCGGCTGATCGAGGTCACCTGGGACGCGGGGCCGGACCAGATTTTCCTGGTCAAACTGATCATCCAGGCGAGCGATCGCAAGAACCTGCTGTCCGAGGTCAGCCATGTCATCGGCGGCGTGGGCGCCAACATTCAGAGCGGCGAGTTCGGCAGCGAGAACGGAATGGCCCGGGCCACCATGGTGGTCGAGGTACGCAACCTGACCGACCTGCAGAAGATTCTGAAAGCGGTGCAGCGGATCCCCGGGATCGAGCGCATCGACCGCTATCAGGTGGGGTAGGATCGATGCGGTGCGTCGTGCAACGATCGGGTCCGGCTGCGGTCGATGTCAGCGGCGAGCGGACCGGCGCCATCGAAAGCGGGCTGGTCGTGCTGGCGGCGTTCGCGCCGACCGATACCGACCGCGAACTGGCCTGGATGGCGCGCAAGCTGCCGGACCTGCGGCTCTTCGCCGATCCGGACGGCAAGTTGAACCTCAGCCTACGCGACGCCGGCGGTGGTATTCTGCTCGTCAGCCAGTTCACCTTGTACGGCGACTGCCGCAAAGGCAACCGCCCCAGCTACACCGGGTCGGCGCCGCCCGCCCAGGCCGCCGCCCTCTACCGGCGCTTCGCGGAACTGCTGCGCCGCGAGTGGCCCGAGGTCGCTGAGGGTCGTTTCGGCGCCGCGATGAGCGTCACCCTGGTCAACCAGGGCCCCGTCACATTGATCCTGGACCGCGAGGCGCGGGCTCCCGCCGGAAAGGACGCATGATCATCTCTCCATTCGTTCCCTGGCCGGCCGCCGAGACGCTGGTGTTGGCCAGCCGTTCGCCGCGGCGGGCCGAGTTGCTGCGCCTGGCGGGCCTGCCACACGAGGTCGTCCCGCCCGGAGACATAGAGACCAGGCATGCCCGGCGCCTGCTGCGGTCGGGCGCCGAACCGGCGCGCTACGCCGAGGAACTGGCGGAACTCAAAGCCGCCGACGTGAGCGACCGGCTGCCCGCGCGCCTGGTGCTGGGCGCTGACACCATTGTGATCCTGGATGGGGACGTACTCGAGAAGCCCCGCGACGCCGTGGATGCCCGGGCGATTCTGGCCCGGTTGGCGGGACGGCGCCACTTGGTGATCACGGCCATCGCCCTGCGCGGGCCCCGGCACGAGGTCTGGCTCGGCCACGAGCGGACGGAAGTCGAGTTCCTGCCGCTGTCGGCCGCGGTGATCGCCGACTACGTCGCGACGGGCGAACCGCTGGACAAGGCCGGCGCTTATGGAATCCAGGGGTACGGCGCCATGATGGTGCGCGGCATAGCGGGCTGCTACTTTAACGTCATGGGGCTGCCGCTGGCCTTGCTGGGCCGTGCATTGCGGGAGCTGCTGACCGGTCGAGCGGAGATCGTATGAACCAACCGCGCTTGCCGCTGCCGTTTCCCGTCGTCGCCTGGACCGGCCAGGCAGTGCGCCTGCTCGATCAGACCCGCCTGCCGCAGCAATTGGCGTTTCGCGATTGCCGCACGGTCGCGGCGGTCTGCGAAGCGATCGCCGAACTCGCCGTGCGCGGCGCACCGGCGATCGGCATCGCGGCCGGTTACGGCCTCGTCTTGTCCTGGCACCTGGGTCGAGTCCAAGGACGGCGGGACCTCGCCGGCCTGAGCGCCGACCTGGACGCCGATCGGGCGCGATTGGCGGCGACGCGCCCCACCGCGGTGAATCTGTTCTGGGCGTTGCGCCGCGTGCACGCCGCCGCCGCGCACGCGATCGCCGCCGAGCAGGATGCGGCCGCGGTCGAGGGCGCGCTGTTGGCCGCGGCGCAAGCGGTGCATGCCGGCGATGTCGCGACGGGCCGGGCGATCGGCGAGCACGGCCAGCGCCTGTTGACGTCGCCCGCGACGGTGCTGACCCACTGCAACGCCGGCGCGCTGGCGACCGGCGGCTACGGCACAGCGCTGGGCGTGGTCTACGCGGCTTGCCAGGCTGGCAAGGAGATCGAGGTCTTCGCCGACGAAACGCGCCCGCTTTTGCAGGGCGCCCGGCTGACCGCCTGGGAGCTGCAGAACCAGGGAATACCCGTGACCGTGCTGCCCGACGCGGCAGCGGCGACGCTGCTCGCTCAGGGTCGCGTCCAGGCGGTGATCTGCGGCGCCGACCGCGTCGCGGCCTGCGGGGATGCCGCCAACAAGGTCGGAACCTACCCGCTGGCGGTGCTGGCCTGCCGGCACGGGGTGCCGTTCTATATTGCCGCGCCGTGCTCGTCCTTCGACCCGGCGACGGCGCGGGGCGAGCAGATCGAGATCGAGCAGCGCGATCCGGACGAAGTACACCGCCTGGGCGGCACGCGTGTGACGCCGGCCGGGACGGCAGCCTTCAATCCGGCGTTTGATGTCACCCCGGCGGAATTGATCACGGCGTTCATCACGGAATTGGGGGTGATGCGCCCGCCGTACGATCGGTCGCTGACACCTGTTCTTGACAGTGCCGGCTCGGAATGCTAGATTCCGGGGCCCCGAGTCGACGAATTGGGCAAGCTGATGCCGCCCGCGCGGCATTTTTGCTTGCGAGGCTTGATTTTGCAGTGATGTCGGCGCCAGACGGCGATGGCGCGGCGGCGGGGTCCGCCGAGCCGGCGCCGCCGAGGCGCGGCAGCATGTTCGGCTCGTCCAGCGGTGTTGTGGCCCGCGCGGACCAGCCCGGAGGCGGATGTTGAAGACTTATGTGATGAAAGAGGCCGAGATCGCGAAAGACTGGTTGGTGCTCGACGCCGCCGGTGTTCCGCTCGGCCGCTTGGCGACCCGCGTCGCGACGTTCCTACGGGGCAAACACAAGCCCACGTTCCAGCCCAATCTCGATATGGGCGACAACGTCATCGTGATCAACGCGAATCAGGTCAAGTTCACTGGCATGAAGCTGCAGAAGAAGGTATATCTGCACCATACCGGCTGGATGGGCGGTCAGAAAGCGACGCCGTTGAAGACCCTGATGCAGGCGCACCCCGACCGCGTCGTCACCAAAGCGGTCTGGGGGATGATGCCGAAGAACCGCCTCAGTCGGCGCCAGATGACCCACTTGCGCGTCTACGGCGGCCCCGAGCATCCCCACACGGCCCAGCAGCCCAAGTCCGTCGAGCTCGCTTGACGTTACGGAGGTTCAGAGTTGGAGGAGAGGTATTACGCCACCGGCCGCCGCAAGACCTCGGTCGCCCGCGTTTGGTTGACCATGGGCAGCGGCAAGGTGATGGTGAATAAGCGCCAGGTCGGCGACTATTTCAGCGAGATGCAGATCCTGCATGCCCTGCAGCCGCTGCGCAGCCTGGGCGTTGACGGCGATTTCGACATCTGGTGCACCGTCAATGGCGGTGGCGTCAGTGGCCAAGCCGGCGCGTTGCGCCACGGCCTGGCGCGTGCGCTCGTCGTGGCCAACGAGGATTACCGGAAGCCGCTGCGCAAGAACGGTTTCCTGACTCGCGATTCTCGCATGGTCGAGCGCAAGAAGTACGGTCAGCCTGGCGCTCGCAAGCGCTTCCAGTTCTCCAAGCGCTAGGCCGGCCTGTTCCCGGCGGCCGCGGTTCGCCGCGGCCGCGCACTACTCACCCGGTCCGAGGCAGGGACAGGTGGCGCTGTGGCGTTCATCCCGCGCCGGTGACGACCGGGGAAGTCAAACCTGATACGGAGGCTTGTCATGGCCAGCATCGGATTGCGCGACCTGCTCGAGGCGGGCGTCCACTTCGGTCACCAGACCCGCAAGTGGAACCCCAAGATGAAGCCCTACATCTTCATCGCCCGCGGCGGCATCTACATCATCGATCTGCAGAAGACATTGCGGCTTTTGAACCGCGCCACGGACTTCCTGCACGATCTGGCGGCCAAGGGCGGCAATGTGCTTTTCGTGGGCACCAAGAAGCAGGCCAAGATTGCCATCCGCGAGAATGCTCAGAAATGCGGCATGCCCTATGTCACCGAACGCTGGCTCGGCGGCATGCTCACCAACTGGCAGACGATCTATCATCGGGTCGAGAAGATGGAAGACTATGAGGCCATGATGAACGATGGCCGCATGGAGAAGCTTTCCAAGAAGGAACAACTCGAAGTCAATCGGTCGTACGAAAAACTGCACAAGAATCTCAGCGGCATTCGCACCATGAAGAAACTACCCCAGGCGCTCTTCGTGGTCGGCACCGCCGAGGAGGAAACGGCGGTTCGCGAGGCGAACAAGCTGGGTATTCCCGTCATCGGGATCACCGACACCAACGCCGATCCGACCCTGGTCAAGTACCCGATTCCCGGCAACGACGACGCCATCCGCAGCATCAACCTTTTCGCTCGCGTGGTCGCCCAGACCATCCTTGAGGGCAAGCAGGCGGGAGCCGAGGGTCGCGACCAGGTGGACATGGCGGCGGCCGCGCCCGCCGAGTTCCAGGCCACGGCCACGCTCGAGGGCGATGCCAGCCGGATCGATCCTGCACCCGCGGCCGCACCGGAACCAGTCGCCGAGCCCAGGCCGGAGGCCTAGCATCTTCAACTCCCGGGTGAGCATGCGGAATCATGGCCGCGGGCTCGCTCCGGTTCGCCAGCTACGGGAGTAGATATTCATGGAAATCACCGCCAAGATGGTCAAGGAACTGCGGGACGCCACCAACGCCGGCATGATGGACTGCAAGAAAGCGCTGTCCGAATGCGGCGGCGATCTCGAGAAGGCCAAAGAATACCTGCGCAAAAAGGGAATCGCGGCCGCCGCGAAGAAGGCCGACCGGGTCACCAGCCAGGGACTGGTCGGGTCCTACATCCACATGGGCGGCAAGGTGGGCGTCCTGGTCGAGGTAGCCTGCGAGACGGATTTCGTCGCGCGTACCGAGGACTTCCAGACGATGGTGCACAACGTCGCCATGCACATCGCGGCCACCAGTCCGGTCGCCGTCTCGCGCGATGAGGTCGACCCGGCGCTCATCGAAAAAGAGCGGGAGATCTACACCGCTCAGTTGCGCGAGCAAGGTAAACCCGAGGCGATGCTCGCGAAGATCGTCGAGGGCAAGGTCGGCAAGTTTTTCAGCGAAGTGGTGCTGCTCGAGCAGAAGTATGTCAAGGATCCCGATCTGACCGTGGAGGACTACGTCAAATCGGTCATCGGCAAACTCGGCGAGAACATTCAGGTCAAGCGCTTCGCTCGTTTCGCCATCGGCGGCTAGACCGGTTGCGGTCCGGGCCGGGCAGCGGCCAGGGTCCCCTGCCGCTGCCCGCCCCGCCGCGAAAGGACGATCCTTGCCCATGCTGCGACCGTCCCGGATTCTCCTGAAGTTGAGCGGGGAAGCCCTGGCCGACGGCCAGGAGCAGTTCTCACATCTGAAGCTGACCAACCTGGCCCAAACGCTGCACCAGGCGGTGCAGGCGGGCGTGCAAGTGGCCGTGGTTTGCGGGGCCGGCAACATCTTCCGCGCTCGCCAGGCCAATCTGGGGGTGATCGGCCGGGTCACCGCCGACCAGGTCGGCATGCTCGCCACGGTGATGAACGCCGCCGTCTTGCGGGACTATCTACGCGCCGAGGGACAACGGGCGCGGATATTCACCCCGCGCGGTCAGCCGCCGCTGGCCGAAGCCTTCGCGCGGGACCAAGCGCTCGACTTGCTCAAGTCCGGCCACGTCGTCCTGCTAGCCGGCGGCACCGGCAATCCCTATTTCACGACCGACTCCGCCGCCGCGCTGCGCGCCCTCGAACTCTCGGCCGACGGACTGTTCAAAGGCACGCAAGTGGACGGTGTTTACGATCGGGATCCCCTCGAGTACCCTGATGCGCAGCGTTTCACCCACCTGACGTACGAGGACGTGCTGTTGCGCAAGCTCCGCATCATGGACTTGACTGCGATTACACTTTGCGCCGAAGGCGATCTGTCCGTAACCGTGTTCGACATCTCCGATCCTGAGAACCTGCTGCGCATTCTCGACGGAGAACCGCTGGGCACCAGGATCACAAAGGAGCTGCCGCGATGAGCAAGGATATCCTGGAGAACACCGAACTGGAGATGGACGCGGCTCTGGATGCGGCCAAGCGCCGTTTGGGCAAGCTCCGCACGGGCAAGGCCTCGCCGGCGCTCTTGGATGGGATGGTGGTCGAGTACTACGGGGCGCCGACGCCGTTGAAGCAGCTGGCGACCGTCGCGGCGCCGGAAGCGCGCCAGCTTGTGGTCAAACCGTTCGATCGCAGCGCCATCGGCGCCATCGAGCGGGCGATCCAGGCCAGCAATCTGGGTTTGAATCCCGCCAACGACGGCATGATGATCCGGATCCAGATCCCGGAGCTGACCGAGGAGCGCCGCCGCGAGTTCAGCAAACTCGCGCGCGATATCGGCGAGGACGGTAAGGTAGCGATCCGGCGCGCCCGCCAGGACGCGAACGATCAGCTTAAGAAAGAGCACAAAGAGAGCGCCATCACCGAAGACGAGCATCACCAGGAACGCGAGGACGTTCAGAAGCTCACCGACCGCTTCTGCGCCGAGATCGATCAGATCGTCAAGGCGAAGGAAGCGGAGATCATGGAGATCTAGGCATGGCCACGGATCCTTTCCCGGATCTGACCGACGAGCAACTCGCCGGGCGACTGAGCGAACGGAAGGATCTGCCCCGCCACGTGGCCATCATCATGGACGGCAATGGCCGCTGGGCGCGCCGCCGGCATCTGCCCCGGGCAGCCGGCCATCGCGCCGGCCGCCATGCGGTGCGCGCCGCGGTGCGCGTCTGCGTCCGCTTGGGCATCCAAGTGCTGACACTGTACACCTTTAGTCGCGAGAACTTCCGCCGCCCGCCGGCGGAGGTGCAGGCGCTATGGAATTTCCTGGAAGAAGCTCTGCTCGAAGAGCAGGCGGAACTCGCCGAACACGGTGTGTGCCTGCGCGTCTCGGGGGACCGCGACCTGCTGCCCGAGCGCGCCCGCACGATCCTCGCCGAAGCGGAAAGCGCATTGGCCGGCGGCCGTGGGTTGATCCTCAACCTGGCGCTCGCATACGGCGGCAGACAGGAGATTCTGCGCGCGGTCCGTCACGTCGTGCAGCGGGTTGCAGCGGGCGAGCTGCGAGTCGACGAACTGGATGAAGAAAGCCTGCGGCAGGGGTTCTATCATCCCGAGCTGCCGGATCCCGACCTGGTGATTCGCACGAGCGGTGAATGCCGCCTTAGCAACTTCCTCATTTGGCAGGCTGCGTACGCCGAACTACTCATTTCGCCCGTCTTGTGGCCCGATTTCCGTGAGCGCGAGTTGCTGCTGGCCTTGGCGGAGTACCTCGACCGCGAACGGCGTTACGGCGGTCTGTCGCCGGCCGACGCCGCAACGGAGCCGCGGCCGGGTGCAGCCGCCGGCGCCGGCGACCGCTGGAAGCGTCTGTTGGGGAACCGCTCGTGAACGTCCGCCCGCCGCTGCGGACGCGCTTTTTGGCTGCTGACATCGTGCCGCGGCTGGCGACCATCATGGTCGGCGTGCCTTGCTTGTATATCATCACGCAACGCGGCGGGATCTATTTTTTGCTGCTGATCGACCTGATCATCTTGCTCGGCCTGGCCGAGTTTTTCCGCCTCATGCACGCCAAAGGCTACCGACCGTCGCGCTGGCTCGGCTATGCCGCCGGTCTCGCGGTCAGCCTCCATGTCTACCGGGGCGGACCGGCGGTGACCTTGCTCGTGACGGCGATCTTGCTCTTGATCATGATCCGCGAAGTGTTTCGCCCGCACCTGGCGGATGCGCTGCCGAACGTCGCGGTGACGGTATTCGGCGTCTTGTACGTCGGCTGGCTCGGCAGCCATTTCGTGATGCTGCGGGAATTGCCGGGGAGCCTCGGCCTGGCGCCGGAGCTCGGCGCGCGGCTCGTCTTCTTCGCGACGCTGGTGATTTGGGCCTGCGACACCTTCGCCTATGTGTTCGGCATTCTCATAGGCCGCCGGCGTCTGATGCCGCAGATCAGTCCGAACAAGACCTGGGCGGGAGCCGTCGGCGGACTCGGCGGTGGGGCGCTCGCCGGCTGGCTTTGCGCGCAGACATTTCTGCCGATCATCACGCCCTTGGCTGGCGCCTGCCTGGGACTGGTCAGCGCGTTGCTGGGGCAACTGGGTGATCTCGTGGAATCTATGCTCAAACGCGACGCCGGCCTGAAGGACAGCGCCCAGTTGCTGCCGGGCCACGGCGGCGTGTTGGACCGCATGGATTCACTGCTCTTCAGCGTGCCGGTTCTCTATTACTGGTTCCGTTTCAGTGTGCTGTGAGGTTGCCATGAGGTCAGCGCTGTATCCGTTTCGCCGGCCGCGGCAGCTGCCGGAACCGCTGCGCGTGGTCGTCCTCGGGGCCACGGGCAGCATCGGCGGGCAAGCGCTGGATCTGGTGCGGCGCTTTCCCGCGCGCCTGGAACTGGTTGCGGTCTCGGTCCACCGGCGCTGGCAGGAACTTGCGAGTCGGCTGCGCGGTTTGCCTACTCTGGTCGCGGTCGACGATCCGGCGGCGCGCGACGCAGCCGCCGCCGCGGGCTGCTTCGGCGCCCGCCTGCTGCCGGCGACCGACTCCGCGGCCCTCGTAGAGGCGGTCGCCGCCGATGTGGTCGTCAACGGCATTGTCGGCGCGGCGGGTTTGTCGCCGACGTTGGCGGCGGCGCGGCGCGGGCTGCGCCTGGCATTGGCCAATAAGGAAAGTCTGGTCGTCGGCGGCGATTTGGTGCAGGCTGCCGCCGGCGCTGGTGGCGCGGAAGTGCTGCCAGTGGACTCGGAGCACTCGGCCGTGGCGCAGTGCCTTTGCGGCCGCGCTCGTGAGGAACTGCAGCGAGTCATCCTGACGGCATCGGGCGGTCCGTTCCGTGAACTGCCGCTCGCGCGCTTACAGACGGTCACGCTGGCCGAAGTGCTGGCGCACCCTACTTGGCAGATGGGACCGAAGATCACCGTGGATTCGGCGACGCTCATGAACAAGGGTCTGGAGGTGATCGAGGCGCACCATCTGTTCGGTCTCGGTTACGAGGACATCGACGTCGTGATTCACCCCGGCAGCTGGGTACACTCGCTGGTCCAGCTGCGCGATGGCGCGTTGCTGGCGCAACTCGGCGCGCCGGACATGCATCTGCCGCTGCTTTACGCCATCACGGGCGAACAGCGTTGGCCCCTGGCCGCCTCGGCTCTGGACCTGCTGCAGCTCGGCAACCTGCATTTTCACGCGCCCGATACCGAACGCTTCCCTTGCCTGGACCTCGCCCGCCAGGCAGGCCGCACCGGCGGCACGGCGCCGATTATGCTCAATGCCGCCAACGAGGTGGCGGTCGCCGCCCTGCTGCGCGGCGATCTGCGCTATATTGATGTGGCCGCGATCATTGCCGGCACACTCGAGCGGTTGCCAGCCGGTCCGGTTGCCGACTTGTCCGCGGCCATGGCCGCCGATGCCGAAGCACGCCGGACGGCGGTGGGACTTGTGAAGCGACGGAGCCGGGACTCCGCTCGACGAGGTTCGTGTTGAACAGCGATCTCATGATCACGCTGCTGGCCAGCGTATTTACCCTCGGTTTGGTGGTCATCGTCCACGAACTCGGGCATTTCTCCGTCTGCAAGGCGCTCGGCATTTTCGTCAAGACCTTCTCGGTCGGGATGGGACCGAAGATCCTGGTGCGCCGCTGGGGAGAGACCGAGTACGCGCTTTCGTTGATCCCGTTCGGCGGTTACGTCAAGATGGCCGGCGAGGGCATGATGGAGGAGATCCAGGACACCGGCACGCGGGAGCAGAAGAAGTACCCGCTGGGGACCGAAGAAGGCAACCGCGAGCGCGCAGGTGCGGATCAGGATATCCCGCCGGACCGC
>JAQULN010000019.1 GCA_028718575.1 Candidatus Krumholzibacteriia bacterium
CGCGCTGGAAGACCAGAGAGCTGTACGGCACGGTCACCCGCACGCTCGGACGCGTCCGGCCGTCGGCGTCCTGGGTGACGGTAACCCAGGCTTGCAACGGGTGCCGACCCTCGTCGCCGCTCAACGCAGGCGTCGGCCCCGGGCCGCAGCCGGCGATCGCCGACAGCAGCAGGGTTAGACCGAGCCCGGTGATCCCGGCAAATCCTCTAATGCGTGGGTTCATGGCTCTCGTCGGCGATGACGCGGCCGTCGTGCAGGCGAATGATCCGGCGCGTGTAGGCCGCGATGTCCGGCTCGTGAGTGACCAGAATAATGGTCCGGCCGTCCTGATCCAGCTCGCCGAGCAAGGCCATGATCTCCCGGCTGGTCAGTGAATCGAGGTTGCCTGTCGGTTCGTCGGCCAAAATGAGCGCCGGTTCGGTGACCAAGGCCCGAGCGATGGCGACCCGCTGGCGCTGACCCCCGCTCAATTCGTTGGGCTTGTGATGCGTGCGATCCGCCAGGCCGACGCGCTCCAGGGCTCTGGCGGCGCGGTCGCGACGCTCGGTCGCGCTGCAACCGGCATAGACCAGAGGCAACTCTACGTTCTGCAGCGCCGTGCTGCGCGGCAGCAGATTGAAGGTCTGGAAGACGAATCCCACCTGTCGATTGCGGACGGCGGCGAGGTCGTCCTCGCCGAGTTTGGACACATCGCGACCGTCGAGCTCGTACGTCCCGGCGGTCGGCGTATCGAGGCAGCCGATCAGGTTCATGAGCGTCGATTTACCCGAGCCCGAGCTGCCCATGATGGCCAGATACTCGCCGTGGTCCACATCGAGATCGACGCCCCGCACCGCGGGCACTTCCAGCACTCCGACGCGGTAGGTTTTGCGGATCGCCTGCAAGCGTATCAATTTGCTCGCGCTCATCGCCAGCTCAGTTCCGGCGCCTGCGCTTGTCCCGTGGCGCGCGAGAGCCGCACGCGCGCGATCAAGAAATCGCAGATGGCCTGCACCTTGTCCGCCCGCGCGGCGGCCAGATTCACCTCCGCGGTGATGCGCTCGAGTTGCGTGCCCGCGCCCACTCGGAAACGCTCCTGGGCCAGGCGCAGCTCCTCCTCGGTGTGCGTGATCCGTTCGAGCGCCAGCTGGTGCCGTTCGATCGCTTCGCGGATCGCGATGTCGTACTGCCGCACCTCGAGCTGGGCGTCCAGATGGGCCTGTTCGTGCTGGTAGGCGGCGATACGGGCCTGAGCCCGGGCGCGCGAGCGCGCGGTGGAGTTCTGGAAGCCGTTGAAGATGTCCCACGATATCTGCGCGCCCCAGAGCCAGCTTTCTGATTCCTGTGAACCAAAGCGGTAGGGGGATTCATCGTAGGCGCGCGAATAGCGCGAATAGATATCCAGGCGCGGATAATAGACGCCGCCGGCGGCCGCGGCGGCCCGCTCGGCGGCTTGCTGCTCGGCGGCGCTGCTGCGCAAGTCGAGGCGGTCGTCCAGCGGCTGGTCCACCAGCAGGCTCGTCCCCTCGACCGTCAGCGCCGTCTCCAGCGGCGACGGATCGATGGTCAGGCGCTTGGTCAACGGCTGGTTCATGGCATAGGCCAGGTCGGCCACCGCTTTCTCCACGAGGTTTTCCGCCACCACCAGGTCGTATCGCGTCTGTTCCAACCGCACCCGCTGCTGCAGAACGTCGCTCTTGGCGGCGCTGCCCAGCCGGAAATAAGTTTCGGTGCGCTGCAACTCCGCCGCCGCCTGGTCGCGGGTTTCGGCCGCCACCTCCTTCAACTGCAGATAGCGCAGCAACTCGAAGTAGGCGACGGCGACATTCTGGATCACGAGCTCGCGCGTGTAGCTCGCGCTGTGGTCCGCGGCCTCGCGCCGGGCGCGGGCCGCCTGCAGGCGATTGATGTTAGCCAGTCCGTCGAAGAGGTTGAGATTGGCCGACAGACCCCAGTTCTTGCTGGTGGCCTTGACGTTGACATCGCCGGTCCGGCTGCCGATGACGGCGTCGTACGGGATATAGACGGTGTCGCCTCCCTCGGTCGGGTAGCCGACTTCCCGCACGCCGTAGATCGGCGAAGCGACGTCGAAGTCCGTGCGGTCCGACTTGGTGTAGCTGCCGCTGAGACTGAGGTTGGGCAGGAACGCGCCCCAGGCCTCGGTGACGTCGTCGCCGGCGATCTGCCTCTCGATCTCCCGCGTGCGCAACCCGGCGCTGCTGTCGAGCGCCAGGCGCACGCAGTCCTGCAGCGTCAGAACGGGCGGCGGATCGCTCGGAGCCGCCGTCTGCGCAATCGCGCCCGGCGACAACAGACCGGCCAGCAGGACCGGCACGACGAACGACGACGGGAATGGACTGCGGGCGGGGCAACGTGACATGGGCGTGAACTCCTTGCTCGGGCTGCGGCCTGCTGCCGGCAGGCCTTGCGTATCGTAAACCGGCCGCGCGGCGTCGGCCAGCCGAGATTGCGGCGGCGGCGCATTCCCGGGTCGAGTGATGCAATACGACTCCCCAACGCTTCGAGTTGCTGAACCCGGCGGAAAAAAGCGGCCGCGCCCCTGGGACGCGGCCACCTCGCTGTCGGCCGACACGCCCTGCGCCGCAACCCAGCCGGCGGCGGCAGGAATCAACGCAGGGTGAAATTATAGGGCAGCGCCATCCAGGCCTTGACCGGGATGTTGCGCTGCTTGCCGGGGTTCCAACGCGTCATCCGGGCGGCGCGCAACGCCTCGCGGTCCAGGAGCGGATGCACGCCCTTGAGGATCTGCGCGTCCAGCACGCTGCCGTCCGGCCCGACCAGAATCTTGACCACCACGGTGCCCTGCATCTGCGACAGGCGCGCCATTTCCGGATACTCCGGCGGCACGAAACCGCCCGGTCGCAGGGTCGGCTTCTCCTGGCTGACGACAAAGCCGTCGTCGGCGCCGGGAACATCGAAATCGCCCACGCCCGACGTGAGGGCTTGATCGAAATCCACGAAGGTATCGGCGATATCGACGTCATCGGCGAAGGCATCGTCCGGAGCCGCCTCGATCTCGCGGATCGGCGGCGGCGGCGCCGGCGGCGGCGGCGGCAGGTCGATCGCTTCGGGGGGTTCGCTGACATCGACGATCTCGAGTTCGTCCGTGCGCAGGACGTACGGCTTGAACTTGATCTCCGGCGAGATGATGAAGGCGATGACCGTGATCAACAACGCCAAAACCACCGACCAGCGCAGCGTCTTCTGGTACTGCGCTTTGAAGGCGGCGTTGGCCGAGAGCGAATACTGCTTGCCGGATTCCTGCGCCATGACGCTCCTAGTACTTCGGTACAGTGCTGGCGTCGATGTCCGTGTTGAACACGACCCGGATCGCGTTGGCTTCCTTCAGCGCCTCCATCACCTCGCTGACCACCTCGTACTGCGTATAGGAGTCCGTCTTGAAGGACACGATCATCTGTGGGTTGTCGGACAGCTTGCGGCTGAAGAGGTCGGCGATGTGGCGCGGCTGAACGAGACGATCGTCGACCGAGATCCGTCCCGTGCGATCGATATAGATGTTCGAAACGCGCTCGCGCTGGACTTCCTCGGCCGCTTCGGCCCGTGGCAGTTCGACGACAAGGCCCAGTTCCTGGCGGAACACGGTGGTCACCATGAAGAAGATCAAGAGCAGGAACACGATGTCGCCCATCGAAGCCGTCGGGATGTACGGCGTCATCTTGGCGCTGCGATTGAAATCGATGGCCATGCGGTTACCTCCGGCTGGTCCGCAGCGTCAAGCGCCGGGCATTGGCCAATTTCAGTTCGTCCAGGCAAGCCACCATCATGCCGTAGTGTGCGTCGGGATGAGTCTCCAAAACCACCACGGTGCGTTCGTTGGCCTCGATGCGCGCCTTGATCACGTTCATGACCTGGTTTAGCTGCACCGGTTTGCGGTCGTAGGTCAGGCTGTTGTCGTAATTGATGCGAATCGTCGCCAGCAAGCGCTCCGGCACCTGGACGACGTCCTCGGCGGAAGTCTGCTTCCCGGGCAGGAGCATGACCAGGCCCTGCTCCTCGGCGAAGATCGTCGAGACGATGAAGAAGATCAGCAAGAGGAAGGAGATATCAGCCGTCGAGGCCATGGTGACCTCGCCCAGGGGCTGCTTCTTCTTCCGTTTCTTTTGCACGGACATGGCCGTCTCCCTATCGTCGCCGGTGCCGCGTTACGGCTTCAGGCCGTCCAGCGCCTCGATCAGTTCCATGGCGGCTTCTTCCATCTCGATCGTGAAGCGGTCGATGGCCGAGACGAAGTAGTTGTAGCCGAGCGTGGCGGGGATCGCGATGGTCAGACCGGTCGCGGTCGTGATCAGAGCCTCGCTGATACCCGACGCCACCAGCTTCGCATTGACCTGGTCGGCCTGGGCGATGGCCTCGAAGGCGTTGATCATACCGGAGACGGTCCCCAGGAAGCCGACCAGCGGGGCGATCGTGGTCACCGAGGAGACCCAGACGAGTCCGCGCTCCAGGAAGCTCATCTCGATGACGCCGGCCGTGCCGATCGCCTTCTCGACCGCTTCATCGCCACGGTCCGCTTTCTGCAGGCCGCTGTAGAGGATGGCCGCGATCGGTCCGCGCCATTTCTGGCATTCTTCGGCGGCCGCTTGCACACCCTCGGTGCGCAGCGTCGTGATCACCGTCCCGATCAGCTTGCGGGTGTTGACCTTCGCGCGGCTCAAGGTGATCATGCGCTCGATGATGAACACCATGCCGACGATGGCGATAAACAGCAGCCACCACATGAAGTTGCCGCCGCTGATGAACAGCTTGCCGAAACCCGTCCTGGCGATGGGGCTCTTCTCCACCATCCCCATCAAACCGCCCCGCTCGACAACTACCGGCGGCAGCAAGGTCATGGAGTCGGTCGCCGAGACCACGAAGCCCAGCGAGTCGCTGGGGGCCTCGATCTTCTCGTACCGCGCCCGCAAGGCTTCCTGGGCTTCTTCTTGCTGCGCCAGAGCCGGTGCAGCGGCGGCCAGGGCCAGCCAGCCGAGGCCAATGAACACGAAGCAGGCGCTGATCAGCTTAGCGTGACGAGCCATTGCCAATGTCTCCCTTTCAATGTGGGACCCCGACGGGCTGCTAGCGGGGAACTCTGGCCCGCGCCGCGGCGGCCGGCCGTCACTCCCCTGTCAAACGGGCTCGGTGCGCTGTTCCGCGCAAACTCACCTGCCCTCTCGACCACCGAATACGGCACTCCATCGCCGTCATGTAAATAGTGCCAACACCATGCTCAAGTCAAACGTTTCTTCGCCTTTGGCGGCCCGCGGGGGCCCCGGATCTCGTCGCTCGCAACTCAATCTCCCAACATGAAGGCGTTGGACGAATCCAGGACGAAGTCGCCCAGGCCGGTCTTGTCGACGAACAGGAACGTCATACCGCCGCCTTGTCGGCTGTAAGTGTTCGGAAAGAGCGACGTGCCGGCGTGGTTGTAACGCCAGAGCTGGAACACCCAACTGTCGGCGGCGGTCCGCCGGGACCGGATATTGCGGTCGGCCAGGTACGAATACGGCAAGGGAATGGGGTCGCGCGGCGTGAGTCCCACCCGATTATCGAAACTGGCCTGGGGATCCGGACCGCGGGCCATGCTCCCGGTGCGTTCGAGGCCATACCGCTGGTAGACTTGCACCCGCGCGTCTTCGAGGTCGCGCTCATTCATCGGCACATGCTCCTCGCGGACACTGTCCGGTTCGCCGAGCAGCAGGTAGATCGCGCCGCGCGGATCGCGCGCGCCGCGCTCGTCGTAACCGCCGAGAAACAGTTCGACATAGGCCACGCGCCGTCGATATTCGGCGTAGACCTCGTTGTAGGCGTCTTCCGGGGAAGGATCCAACGCCTTCCAGAATGCCGCCAACTGGAGTTCCCGCTCCACCTGGTTCGCTGCCTCGAACGTCCGCAGGGCCTCGCCGCTGAGGACGGTGCGCCCCTCGCCCAACAGGTCTCGCGGATCGCGAGCGAGCTGGGACACCCGCCAGACCACGTCGAATCCCACCAGTGCGCCCCGGCCGACGGTATCGAGCGGCGCGATGCCGAGGCGGAAACGACCCGGCGGCAGCCCACTGGCGTCCATCTCCCAGTAGACCGCAGCCGCGCGGCCGGCGGCCAGCGCCTCGCGCACCGACTGCGACAGGCGCACGGTGTCCACGAGCGTAAAATCGAGGTGATCGCTCGCGATCTCCAGCCGTAGATCGCGCGCGGCCGCACGAACGCGGTCCGCCGCACGCCCTGGCGGCTCCAGATTGAAATACACTTGCAGCGCCTCGGCTTCCAGGCCATAGCGGCGCAACGGATTGCTGTATTGCCACGGGCCGTCGTCCAGCTCGGAAACGCCGCGGCCGGCGTGTTCCCAGAGGCGGATCGGGGCGTGCGCGAGAAAGACGACGTCGCCCACCGCCAGCCCAAACGGTTCGCGCGCGGGCGGCGCGTACCAATCAGCGGTCGCGCGGGCGAACGCCATCTCGTCGGTACCCAGGTAAGCCAGACCCGGCCGCTTGCGGTGCAGATCCTCGACGACCAGGCGCAGTACGCCCTGCCGGAACGGCACCTCGCGCAGCACGATGTTGAAGATCTGCTGGAGGGTCGGCGACGCGGCTTCGCTGGCATTGCGCGCGGCCAGACGCTCCGTCACGACCGCGGAAACCTCGCGTCCATCCGCCGCCGTCAAGGTCGCCGTCGCGCGGACGCGGGCCCGCGGCAAGCCGGCGTCGTCGACAAAGGTGATCTCGCGATGACCGACCGCAACCGCGACGACGACGTCGACCAGGCTGTCTTCGCGCGCCAAGCTGAACACGTCGCACACGAACCGGAAATAGCCGTCGCCCTCGAGCGGCGCCAGCCGCGCGCCGCTCGCCGGCACGGCGGCCAGGCAGCAGAGCCCGAGCAACCACAGGCCGCGCCGCTGGCGGCGTCTGGCGGGACAATACATGACACCTCCCTCGCCGGCGCGCGGATGCCTCGCGCCGGCGGGTATAATCCTGTATCAAAATACGGAAAACGCCGCCCCGGGGAAAGCACCGCCCCGTCAGCCGAGCCGGCGGGGCGGAAATCCGGCGGGCACCGGCGCCCCGCAGGGCGCGTCGGTAAGAATCAGTAGACCACGCCCAACGACAAGCGATGGACATACTGCAACGGGCCCATGTCGACCGCGCTGTAATCGAGCTGGAGCTTGCTCTGGCGACCAGTGTTGATCGCCGCGCCGAAACCGAAGCACACGCCGTCGGTGTCGTAGTTGATATGGTAGCCGGTCCGGACGTGGAACAGGCGGTTCAATGTGTACTCGACGCCGACGTTCGCCCGTTCCTGGTTGTCGCTGGGATGGGCGAACTCAGCGGCGAACAACATACGATGGTGATCGGTCACGATCGGCACGAAGCTGGCGCCGACTTTGAACGTGGTCGGCATTTTCGATTCGGTTTCGTCGAAGGTCATCTTGCCGCCCAGGTTCTGCAGGACCATGCCCAGTTTCAGGTCTTTGACGCCGATGCGGTACATCATGCCGAAATCGAACCCGAATGTGTTGACCGCCGTCTCTGCCAACCCTTCGTGAATATACTGCAAGGTGAAACCCGCCGAGAATTTGTCGGTCCAGAACCGAGCATAGCTGAGTCCGAAGGTCGACGATCCGGCGTCGAAATGCTGGCCGGTGCCGTCGGGTTCGTAGGCCGTGCGCACGAGCATCGGATCCAGCCAGAGCGAGCGGGCCGAAATCGCGATGGTGCCCGGGAACGAGCGGGGGTTCGTGGCGATCGCAATGCTGGTCAAGTTGATGTCGGCCGGCCATTCGACGTGGTTGATCGCCACTTCGTTGGTGACCACGTTGACCAGCCCGCCCGGGTTCCAGAACACACTGTTGGCATCGTCGGCGACCCCGGTAAACGCTGACCCCATGCCGGTGGCGCGCGCACTGACACCGATCTTGAGAAATTGCCCGCCAAAGGTGCCAACCTTGGCGAATTGTTCGCCGAACGCCATTCCGGGCAGCACCAACAGGATGGCCGACAACATGGCAATGCGCTTCATGGTTTCCTCCAGGCCGTCGCTTGACGGTGCTTCAAGATGCCTCGCAGCAGGCTACCTCACCACCACAAACTTTCCGATAAAATCCTCGAAACCGGCGTCATCCGACTGCACCACGTACAGATAGATGCCGCTGACAATCTCCTGACCGTTACGGCTGATCAGGTTCCAACTGGCCTCCCCATAGCCCCCGGTTCCGTCGTGCGCAATCGTTTGGACGAGGTCTCCGGCCAGGGTAAAGATCTTGATCGTGTTGCGCGCGGCGGGCAAATTGGCGAAACGAACACGGACGCCGGTGGGGTCGTCGTCGGCCGGCGAAAACTGCTGGAACTCGAGCAAGGCGTCCCGCGTCGCGGGATTGGGATACACGAAGATATTGTTGCCATGCTGCGCACGATCGGCGGCCGATTGGGAGTAGGTGCCGGGCTCCGTGTAGGTGAAGCTGCCCGTCGGACTGCCCACCAGGCCGGCACCGCGATTGATGTAGATATCGCCGGCGGCATCGTATTCCAGTACGTGGTCGGTCGCCGTCACCGAATAGAAATATAAGAATCCATTGTGGACGTCCGCATCGATGTATTCGTAATACCAAGTAGGTGCTTTGGGAGCGACGACCTGGATGTTCTGCCCAGATTCGGGATCGTAGACGAAGGCAGCGGCCCTGCTTGCAACGGCCCAGAACGTGTCGAGCGCCGCGGGGTAGTTCCGCCATTGGATGACCGGCAGGGAGATCGGCAGAATGTCCTGCGTCGCCCGGTCAAAGAGCGGCGGGCGTTCGGTGTAGGCGCCCAACGAGTCCGCGTCGACGACTCTCTGCATCGAATCGGCCAACCCGATGAACCGGCTGTCGCTGAGTACGCGCGGCACATAGCGGATGTGGTCGAGGCCCGTGTTGCGGCCCAGCGGCAGCGTGTCCCGCCTGGCCAAGCCGCCCGCGTTGAAGTGATCGACGACGAAGGAATCGGCGACATCGTACTCGGCGATCAACTGCCAGAGACTCACGCCCGGTCCGAGCTGCAGGGACGACCCGAAAGGACGCGTCCAGTTGTCGGCTCGCCAGATCCGGTAGGATTGAAAATCGATCTGCCCGATCCGCACGTCCGCTGTGACCTCGCTCTTGTTGTCCCAGAAAACGTGAACCTGGCGATTGACTGGCCAGACGCGCAGTCCCGGCGCCGGCGGCGCCATGCCGACCAGCCACCGCAACTGGAATTCGTTGCCGCCGGTCCCGGTGCAGCCGGCTTTCTGGTCCAGTCCTACGTTGGGATCCCAGCAATTCCAGGTGGTTTCGATGTCGATCTGCCGGCAGCGTTCTTCATCCGGCGCGAACTGATAGATGCTGGAGGAGAAATGCCGCTGCCGAAAGCATTCTAAACAGTTGTCCATATTGACCATGGCGCAGGTCTTGATGCGGGTAGGGTCGCGTGGATCCCGCAGTTGGAAGACATCGTCTTCGGTAATCTGCGAGAAGTTCTCCTGCAGATAACCAGCTTCGATGCACGTCTGGTCGCCCACATCGGGGTAGATTTGCTCGAAGTCGGCGAAGTTGGCGAAGTCTTCCCGGCAGACGACAGTCTCGCGGCCGTTGATCCCTGTTTCCGGGTCGTCGTCGCTGTTGAAGTAGCTGCCGTAGTACGTCAGCGCCGCCTCGGCGCAATTGCGCAACAGGCCATCAAGTCCGAGTCCCGCGACGAAAGCGACCTGGAAGCTCAAGCTCTCGTCCGGCCGCATGCGCAGGAACGGGCCCGCCGACACGATGAAGCGGTAGTCGTCGCGTTTGCCCGGCACCGCGTTCGGCTGGATCTCGCCCGAACTCATCACCTCGTAACGCTCCGAATCCTTCGTCGGGTCGCCGCCCTGGTCGTAGCTCGCCTGCTGGCTGAAGTGCCGGAACGAGTGCAGCTTCACGGTTTTCGGCGCGCGGACACCGGCCGGGTCGGTATCGTGGCCGAGAAACGCGACACCGAAGTAGCCGTCCAGCCGCGCTCCCTCTTCGGGATCGTCCCACATGTAACCGACCTCGACCGGCACGAAGCTGCCGTCGCTGGCTCGCACGGTGCCCGAGAACGAGCCGACCATGTCGTCGTCGGAAGCGCCGCTGGAGCGGTTCATGAGGTCGCAGTCGGCGAACAATCCGAGGTAGATGTTGGTGATGTCGGTGACGCCGACGTTCGTGATGGTGAAATCGAACCCGACGAAATCGTTCACATCGCTGCCTTCCCAGGCATAACTCGATTGAACGACCTTGAGGTTCAACGGCGTGTGATCCGCGATCGCCTCGATCGCGAGGCGCGTGTTGTCGTACATGGTGGTAACCATCATCTGGTTGCCGATCTGAGCGAAATCCTCGTCGATCAATCCGTCGTCGTCGTCGTCGTAGCCGTTGAGGATCTCCTCGTCGATGCGTTCGACGCCGTATTCGTCGAAATCTTCGTCGTCGTTCTCGCGCGGATCCGGGTACCGATAACCGCTCGCTTGCGGATTGAGCGGCCGGATGAGTTTGCTGTCGATGGCTTCGTAGATCGTATCTTCGGGATTGCGCTGCGCCCGGATCTCCCGGCCGCCGATAGCGCCCATCGTCGACACTAGTCGCTCGCTGAGCTGCACACCCCCGATCCACAGACCGGCCTCCCAGAGGTACTCGTCTTCCGAGCCCGCGGGCCACTGCGCCGACGGCGCGTTGGACAGCGTCGTGCGGCTGCTGAACCATGACCCGATCAGACCGATGTTGGTGATGTTCATGTGCAGATTGCCGGCGCTCATGACATAAGAACCGTCGACAACGAATTCACTCTGAGGATCCCAGGTCTCTTGTTCCAGCTCCGCCAATTCGCGCGGATCCAACTCTTTCCACGCCCAGGCCGGCGCGGCCGACCAGACCAGGATCGCCGTCAGCGCCACCCACGCGCTAGCCCATCGCCGTGGCCCCACAGAAACCATCGTGTTGTACAGCGTCATCGCGGTCCTTTCCGCAGGGCTCCGCCGCCTGCGGCGCCCTTTACTCTCCCTAGAAGCGCCAGCCGAGCCCGATCCTGAACAGCCGGTGTTGGGCGAAGGCGCGCGGATCTTTGAGGCGGATGAACTCGTCGTAGCCGTCGCCGTCGAGGTCCTGCAGGATCGCGCCGCCATATTTGCCGGTCTCGGTCAAGTAGGAGGCGCCAGCGTTTCCCGCAGTGATCATGCCGGGGTTCAGACCGGGCTGAATGCTGTTGATCTGGTCCTGGTTCAGCAGGTTGATGCCCTGCAGGTAGAGCGTCAGGCGCTGTCCGTAGAAATTGATCTGGCGCTGGAACTGCAAGTTGACGTCCAGGGTGGCCGGCAGCCGCTCGCTGTTTTCGAGCATGGGATTCTGGCGCCGTTCGAAGCGGTCGAACGGGGTCCAGGGAAATCCCGAGCCGTAGCTCATGTCGATACCGCCGCTCCACGATCCGTGTTGCTCGATGTAGATGCCGACGTTGACGGTATGGCGCTGGTCCCAGTCCAGCGGCAGCTCCTGTGTCGGCAGGAACTGCAAGCCTTCGGGGTTGGCCCCGAAGTCGGTGTCGCTGGCCACGCCATCGGCGTAGGCGAACGTGTACGAAATATCGAAGCCCCAGTTGTTGCTGAAGCGTTTTTCCAGCGTGAACTCGACACCCCGGGCCGAAGCATAGGCCTTGTTGATGTAGCGGGCCAGGGTGTTGCCCGTCTCGGCGTCGGTCACCTGCACCGACGAAATGAGGTCGTAGATGTCCTTCGAATAGACGGCGAAGGTGCCGGCCAGGAAGTCGGAGAACTGGTGCACCAGCGCGGCCTGGTAGCTGATCGTCGTCTCGGAGCTGAGGTTCGGATTGCCAATCGTGCCCAGATTGCCGACCGTCTCCTGGCTGGCGAACAGTGTGGCGCGGTCGGGGAACTGCACGAAACGCCCGTAATGGAAGCTGAAACCGTCGCGCTCGGTGATCGGGAAAGCGAACCCCAGCCGCGGCGAGAACTGGGTCTTGTATTTGATCAGGTTGCGGTCCACGTCCTCGTTGCGCAGCAGGATGTCGGCCGCCGTGCCCGGCGAGAACATGTCCCAGCGGAAACCGAAGTTCATCACCATGCCTTCGTATTCCCAGCGGTCCTGCAGATACCAGGAGGCCTCGGGATTGTAGGTGTGGAACCGGTTGCGGCTGCTGCCGAGCTGGGACTCGCCTGTGTAGCGGTTCTGCGTGATGCGGGCCGGTTGAAAGATCTGGTGTTCCTCGAGGTCGTTATACACCAGGTTCACCCCGGTGCGGATCAGGTGTCCCTCCCAGCGCGCACTGGTCAGGTCGAATCGCAGCGAGTAGGTGCGGCTGTATTGTTCCGCCCAACTCGGAAAATCGCTGGTTGTCACGAACCAGGGATTCAGCCTGTCCGTGTAGTAGTCGGTGCCGACCAAGTAGATGTTGGCCTGGCTGCTGAACACGTTCGGCGACAAGACGCCGCCATGATTGTATGAATAGGGATCCTGCCCGTTGACGTTTGTCCGCGTGTCGAACGCCACCAGCGCCAGGGCCACCGTGTAGAACGTGGCGCCGTCGAGACGGTGTTTCCAGAGCAATTTGCTGCTCTGGCTGTAACTCGAACTCTCCGTCGCTCTGTTGGCCGAATTGAAGGCGGTGTACGAGGAATCCTCGGCGACTGTCGAATAGCTGGACAGCGAATACGTATGGCCGACGAAGAGCGGCTGCGCCATCACCGTGTAGACACGGTTGTCCACGGCTGACCGTACATCCAGGATCGGCACCGTCTGGCGGATCATGCTCGACGCACGGGAATCCAGGACGATCGCCGGGCGGGCCAGGTTGAACATGTTGTCGTACCACGGTCCGTAGTACACGGGAATATAGCGTCCGGTGTACAGGTAGCTGTCGGCGTTCTCACCGGTCGTCAAACGCGTGATCAAAGGCATGTAGACCAGACGCTGGACGTATCCCTCCACGCTCCAGTTGGGCGAGTAGCCCTGGTTCCAGCTGCCCGAATAGGTATATTCCGCGGTCAATTCCTTCTTGCCGGTATCATCGAAGAAGTAGGCCAGCTTCGCCGATCCGCGGACGGAGTTGGTCTGGCGGCGCCGAAACGACAGCAGATCCGAAGCGCCCAGGTTCAGCGCGTACTCCGGCCGGTTGGCCACCGAGTAGTTCTCACCGTCGGACCAGGCCAGATCGCCGGAAATGTAGTACGTCAGGTTCTTGATCGGCGACGGACCGCCGAAGCCGTATTCGAAGCGGTCGAAATTGGTGAACGTGCGATCCTGGCGGCCGAAATCGTCGGTCAAAAACCGCAGGTTGCCCTCGAAGTTTTCCCGCGACCCGGTTTTCGTGGTGATGTTGATAACGCCGGAGAGGGCGTTGCCATACTCCGCGTCCAACCCGCCGGTCACCGCCTGCACGCTTTCGACGGCCAGCGTGGAGACCTGCAACGTCCCGCCGCCGATGGGGTTGTCGACCGAGACGCCGTCGATCTGGGTTTGGACCTCGCCCGAGCGGCCGCCGCGCACATAGAGCTGCCCCGCGCGCATGATGATCCCCGCCTCGCGGCTGAGGGCCGCGTCGATCGAGTCGATGGCATAGCGCTCGAATTTCTCGCTGCCGATCTCGCGCGCGGTGACCGCGCTGCGCACCTCCACCATGTAGCGCGCAGCGTCGATATCGAAGGCTTGCAGGGTTTCGACGATCGTGACCGTCAAGACGAAGGGCAAATCGACGGTCTGGCCTGGCTGCAGAACCACCGTCTGCTCGGCCGGTTCGTAGCCGAGGTAGAGAACCTGAATCGTGTACGTCCCCGGCCGTAAATCGCGGAAATAGAAAGCGCCGCCGCCCAACGACATGGTGCCGCGCGAGGTCCCCTTGATGATCACGTTGGCGTAGTCGAGCAGTTCGCCGCTTTCCCCGTCCTTGATGACTCCCTTGATCATCCCGGGCAATTGCTGCGCCGCCGCCGGCGCCGAGCCCAGCAGCACGACAGCCGCGGCCAGGCCCAAACTCAAGACGACCCGCGATAGACGGAGACGCCGGAGCATAGGGAAGCTCCTTTCCGAGTCGACAGACTCGGCTGTACCCGTGGCCCTAGAGGACCGGCAAGATGAACCTATAAGAATTGGCACCCGTAAGCACCCGAGTCATCATGGGGAACCGGAGAGCGATGTGCCCTCGAAACCGCTTGCCAGCGGCCAGAATCGCAGCGTTCGCCTCCGAACCGGCAACCGTTGGCTAAATGTAGAGATCGGGTTCTGGCGTGTCAATAAATTGCTAACTGGCTTGGTGATCGGCGAGTGGACACCTCAGGAGATGTCCGTCGCCGAGGTCGCGCAAGACCGGCAGCGAGGCGCGACACGCCGGCTGGACCAGGCGACAGTACCGGGCGTAAGGACATCCGCGCGGCGGATGGGTCGTAGCGTCCGGCGGCGGCGCCTGGTTCGACTTGCCCGGCGCGACCACACGCGGCCAGCGCGCCGGCGCGGCGGCTGCGAGCGCGCGCGCGAACGGATGCCATGGCCGGCCGCCGGCGCCGGGTCGATACACTTCGACGAGCACCCCCGCGTGCAGAACCGCCACTTTCTCGCACCAATGCTCCAACAGGGCGAGGTCATGGGAGATCAAAAGCAGGGCGAGGTCGCGCTGTACGAGGACGCGGCGCAGCAAGGCGAGCATTTGCCGGCGACGCTCCGGGTCGAGCGAACT
>JAQULN010000020.1 GCA_028718575.1 Candidatus Krumholzibacteriia bacterium
GGACAGCCCCGCGGCGTTCAACAGCTACTTCGACCGCTACCAGGTCTACCGCATGCTCATTGAACCGGACTGGGGCAGGCCCGAACTGATCACCGCGACGTTGCGCGCCCTGTGGCACGATCCCGCCGGCGATCCCGAGACCACGACGCGCCAGCTTCAGCTCGTCGACGCCCACGTCGCCTACGCCTGGCGCCATCTCCCGGACCTGCGCGACGCGGCGAGCAATCTGCCGCGGGCCAACGCCACGCTGGTGGGCCGGGCGGAGAGCAACATTCGGGAATACTGGGCGGTGGATCTCTACTACGACAACTTGATCGCCGACATCAATCAAGAGGGGCGCCCGTTCTCGTTCGCCAGCGAAGCGGAGTTCAGCGGCGTGTTCAAGGGAGCCGACGATGCAGATATGGCGGTCCTCAACGTGCCGTTCGCCTTCACCCGCAGCGGCTGGCGCGAGCAGGCGATGCGGCGCATCCAGGGCAGCGAACAGGAGCTGAAGGACAACTGGCTGCTGCAGGAAGCGTTCCGCGACCGCACCATGGATATTCGCAGCGAGTTGCTGGGCAAGTACCTGACCGAACACCGCCAGCGTTGGACGGCCTTCCTGGGCGCGGTCGACGTGGCGTCGCCGCTGCGTCCAGCTGAGGTGCACGCGACGCTGCAACGCCTGGCGCCCCGCAACTCGCGGCTGTTCCGCTTCCTCGAACGCGTCCGCGACACCATGGATTTGACCGGTGAAACGAAGGGATTGGTCGAGGGGGATGCCGCCGCCCTCGAGCAGGCGATGGCGGATTTCCGCTCCTGGCGCGAATTCTTTCGCCAGCAAGGCGCCGGCGACCAGGCCTTCGAACCGGCCGCCGAGTATGCGAAGTTGCTCGGCGACCTCGTGGGATTTCTGCAGGAGTTGATCAAGGATGGCGACTCGCTGGTCCTGGTGAAAGCCGCCGAGGCCAGCCGCTCCGTGTTCCAATCCGAGGGGCGCAGCGACCAGACCGCACTCGGCAAGGTGTCGGTGCGGATTCCCGACCTGGTCGTCAAGGGTGGCGCCAGCGTTTGCGAACAGGCTCTCGCGGCGTTCCTGCGCCGATCCGTGCAGTTGACCTGGAACGCCTGCCTGCGCGCGACCGAGGAGCAACTGGACTCCCTGTGGCGCGATACCGTCGCGCGCGAGTACACCAGCCGGCTCGCCGGCTACCCGTTGAATCCCGACGCCAGATTCGATGTCGGTGTGGGGGACTTCGCTACCTTCTTCAGGCCGGGCGGCACCCTGGACGATTTCGTGACCCGGCACCTCGGCGTCTATTTGAGCGGGGATTCGCGCCCGCGGACCGTGCTGGACGGCTCGCTGCGCCTGCAGGCGCAGGTGCCCGTCGCTCTTCGAAAGGCTGCCGCCCTGCGCGCGGTCTTGTTCGCTGGCAATGCGACGTCGCCGCACTTCACGTTCCGGCTGAAACCGCTACAATACGCCTATTCGCGCAGCTCCGGTCCGACGATCACGCACACGGTCCTGCGGCTCGGCAGCGAAACGCTGGAATATGAGCTCGGGCAAGCGCCCGTGCGCTCGTTCGAGTGGTCCGGGGAGCGGCCTCTGCGCCACGCCAGCCTGCGGCTCGTGCCCGAAGGGGTCGTGCAGGGACACCGGATCGAGGACAGCGACTGGGCGTTGTTCCGCCTGCTCGATCTGGCGGAAACGGTCCCGGACGTGACGGAGTCGCGTATCCAGGTGAACTGGTTCCTGACGGACGCCCAGCAGCAGCGCCGCGTGAAGGTGCCGTACGAACTGACCGCCACGTCGGCGAACAATCCGTTCAAGAGCGGGTTTTTCAGGTTCGACTGTCCGCGAACGCTGTTGCGATAACGGCGATGCGGCGGTGCTTCGTCAGCGGTAGTACGGCTGTGGCTCTCCGACCTTGTTCGCGAAGAACTGGCCGTAGAGTTCCTGGCCGGCCGGAAAACACGTCTTGTCCGCGTACATGACCACCAGATCGGCCTTGAGGCTGCCGCCGCAGAGGCGCAGCGCGATCAGGCTGCGGCCGGTCAGCCAGCCCATCTCATAACGAACCAGGCCGAGACCCAGGGCCTGCGCGCGTTCGGACGGCTCCTCGGAGAACATGGGATCGTCCCAGTCCCAGTGCTCGATCGCGGGTTCTCCCCAGGCGTCGACCAGCTCGTCGCGTCGAGTTTCCGCGTCGCCGAAGTATGGCGCCAGCTGGCCGTTCGTATCGGACCACTGATAGAACCCCATGCACAGTTGATCGTCGTGGAACAAGTAGATCACCTGGCAGGGTTGGCCCGCGACGGTGGTCCGAAACCCGAGCAGCGGTCCCAAATCGAGATACGGCGCGCCCGCCTCCTGGCGGCGGATCTCCGATCTGGCTTGGCCCCAGACCGCAGCGCGGAAGTCCCGACCGGTCGCCGGCACGGGCGGCGCCGAGGGCGGGGGCGCCGCGTGCGCGGTATCGACCACGACGCCGGCGCCCATGACCAGATTGATGGCGGCGACAGCTCCGAGTTGAGCAAGAAACAGACGCACCGGCTACCTCCAGCGGGAGTCCGACCGGCTTCGTTGCAGGAATCGGGCCGCGACGGTCACTCCCGGCAGATCGTCAGGGTGAGAACGGCGGGCGCCTCTACCGGCGGCGACGCGAGCAGCGCCGCGAAATCGACGCCGAAGTCGGACAGGGAGGCGGTCAAGCGCCCCGACGCATCCAGACGGCGGCTCAGGGCCGGCAGGCGGTAACGCCAGCCGTCCGGCAAACGCCATTCCAGGTCGAGTTGGATGGTCTCATCCGGGGCGCCGATGGCGGTCCAGACCGGCGGGTCGTCGGGGGAAGAGTCGTCGCAAGCGATGGCGGACGAGGGTAAGAACGTGACCACGGCGGCGCTGCGGAGCGTCGCCGCTGCTGCCGCGGCAGGGAACAGGACAACGAGGACCGATACGAGGCCGAGCCAGCGCACGTCGACACCTCCGCCCAGTGATTGTATGGGATCGCTCGCCGCGGGTCTCGCGGAAATCTTCCGGATTGGGGCATGACCCTTGCCCTGGTTGCGGATGAGGAGGTCCGGAGACCGCCGGCGATGTCTGCGCTCGGATCGGTAACCGCCTGTCAACAGGTGGGATCCGTGCGCAAAACAGCGCCCGACCGGACCCCGCCGCCGTCACCGGAGCGGGAGGTCATGCGCGACCGACGATTGAAATCGATCCGCTGGTCGGCAAGGTTCATGGCAGTAGGCGGCCTGATTTCCCTGTTCGCAGGGCAAGTTTGCTGTGTTCAGGCGGCAGAGCCGGCCGACAAAACCACGATCTCGGCGCAACCGATTCGCCGGCCGGTGCTCCCGGACACCGGGAAGATCATTCTCTGGGAGAGCCGCGAGGGCAGCGGCACAGAAGGCGAGAAGGCCGAGATATCTGTTTATCAGCTGTATTCCATGGAATTCGGCGCACTCTGCCGCAAGAGCGGCTACGTCGTGCTCGGCATCGACGACGCGATCGTCGACAATCCCGATCACCTGGTCTACGGGGGCGTGCCGTACTCGGGGGTGATCCAACTCGAGGGCGACGCCAATCGGCCTGTCACCATCGAAATCACGGCGTCGGTCAATGACGGACTGCAACTGAGCCATTTCAACACCGACCTGGGCGCGCCGCCTCTGTTGAGCCAAACGCTCGACGACCTGGGCAATCTGACGTTCCAACTCGGGGCGCGGTTGACGCTCGACGCCGGCGAGATCCAGGCCGGCACCGCGCAACAGATCAGCTACACCATCACCACGTTCTACGAGTAAACCGCGCGCTATCTCCTGAGTCGCCGGCTCTCTCGCCGTGCCATCGTCCTGCTCCCCCTTGGAAAAATTTCGCTAAAGTTCCCCGTCTTCATTCCGAACTAGACCGCGTGCAGGGGCTGCTGAAGCACACGGGGCCAGCCCTGGAGAAACTGAACGGAATGGGTTGCGCCGGGTGCCCGGCGTGAACAAAGGAGTGAATGATGAAGACCTTCTCGCGTTTCTCGATCCTGGCTGTGCTGCTCGTGGCCTTCGCCGGCAGCGCTGTGGCCGTTGAGTACAATTTCAACGCCCTGGTCGACATCGTCGAGGGCATCACCGTCACCGAGACCACGCCGCTGAACTTCGGCGTCCTGGTCAAGAATGACGGCGAGGTCATCGTGGCGGCCGACGGTGCCGTGACCAACGATGACGCGCTGATCATCGACGATACCAACATCTCCCAGGGCATCTTCACCGTGGACTCCGCCCCCGGCGCCGATCTGCAGATCGCGTGCGTGGCTGGGACCCCCGTCGACGGTCTGGCGTTGACCGATTTTACGGCGAGCTGGGATGGCGGCGCCGAGGCTCCCGCCGAGACGGGCACGCCTGCGTTGCACACCATCGTGCTTGCGTCGGTGTCCCTGGAAATCGGCGCGACCCTGACGGTCACCAAGGCCGACGTGGAAGTCGCCGACAACGTGCAGATTCCCTATACGATGGAAGTCGTCTTCCAATAGAATTCGCCGGTTCCCCCCGTGGGATCCGCGGCAGGACGAGGGCTCGCGCCCTCGTCCTGTTTTTAGCTGTTTTCGCCTTTTATGACAAAGAGTTATCCGCGGAGCGGGCGTGGCATAAGGGTTGCGTTGACGGAACTGCGATTCACCGTCGGCTGGGTCAAGACCCTGCCGTGTAAAGACTTGCAGCTTTCGGGAGGCATCCTTGATGGCCCTGTCCGCGGCATTTCATGGCAAGCTCCTGGTCAGGCTATGCTGTCTGGCTGTCCTGTTGACGGCGATCGGAGCCCAGGCGCAGGGGATTTCCGTCGCTCCGAGCCGAATTTTGCTCGACGGCCGGACCCGGTCCGCCACCGTCTTCCTGTCCAACCGTGGCAACGACACCGAAACGTATCGTATCTCCCTGGCATACTTCCAGATGCAGGAGAACGGCATCCTGGCGCGGGTCGATTCGACCGTGGCCGGGGGCGATTTCGCGGGCGAGGTGTTGCGGTACTCTCCGCGCCGGGTGGTGATCCCGCCAGGCGGATCCCAGACCGTGCGCCTGTTGGTACGCCGGCCCGCTGATCGACACGTCGACAACGAGGAATTCCGCGCACATCTCTCCGTGTGCTCGGTGCCGACGGTGCCGCGTCTGCTGGAGATGGAGGAGAACCTGCCGGACAACCTGGGCGAGGACCGGTTCGCCGTCCGCCCGGTGGCGTCGGTGGAAACTCTGGTGCCGATCATCGTCCGCTTTGGTAGGCCGCAGGCTACGGTCGCCATCACCGAGATCTTGGTGACCCCGCGCACGCGGACGGCCGGACCAATGGTTCAATTCACGTTGACGCGCGGCGGGGAGCGCTCGCTCTACGGCAACTTGACCTTGACCCATCGCGATGTGCGCGGCAAGGAGACTCAGCTCTATTTCGGGCGCGGCATCGCGGTCTACACGCCGAACCCGTACCGCCGCTTTGCCATCACGCCGCGCGAGAGCGGCGTCGATCTCGCGTCCGGACGCGTGTCGATCGAATACCAGGAAACCGCCGACGGCGGCGGTGATCTCAACGCCAGAGCCGAGATCGTTCTCCCGCAAGGAGGCTACCGGTGAGGTGAAGCCGCGGCGGGGCATGGCGGCGCTCTTGGCGCTATTGGTGATCTTCGGCGGGCAGCTGGTCGCGTCCGCGGCAGCCGGCGACAGCGCCGATGTGCTCCTGCCTGTCGACGAGTCGGGCCTGTTGATCCTCGAAGTCCATGCGGAGCGTTACCTGGCGAGTCGGGGCTTGATCGGCTTCCTGCACGAAGAGCAGGTGCTGCTGCCGCTGGGAGAACTGGCGGCGGTGCTCGAATTCGCCATTCACGCGGACGTCAAGCGAGGCGTGGCCGAAGGCTGGTTGATCGACGAGAGCCGAACCTTCCGCCTTGATGTGGCGTCTCGGAGCGTGACGGTCGACGGACATCAGCAAGGTCTGACCAAGCCCTGCCTCTATATCGACGACGAGGACATCTACGCCACGAGCGACATGGTGGCGCGCTGGTGGCCCATCGATCTGGAGATCGATCTGCGGGGACTGCGGGTTGTGATCCGCCCGCGGGAATCGGTGCCCTTGATCACCCGGCTCAACCGGGAAATGCTGTGGAGCAAGAGATCCCAACGCGACGGCGCCGGCCCGCAGTACCCGCAGGAGCGGGCGCCGTACCGTCTGGCGGCCTGGCCGTTCCTCGATGCGAGCATCTCGCTGCACGCGGACCGGCGGCGCAACAACCTGCGCAGTTCGCTGCTGAGCCGCGGCGATCTGGCTCGACTCAGCGTCACCAGCTTCGCCTCCTACGAACGACCGACGGACAACGCCTGGACGGCCTGGTTGCGCGCCGGCCGCAGCGATCGCGACGCCGGCCTCCTGGGGCCGCTGGCGGCGACGAACTTCGAGTTCGGCGACGTCTCCGGCGAGATTCAACCGCTGATCGGAGCTTCGGTTCGCGGCCGCGGTGTGTCCGTCACCAACCGGCCGCTGGGGAGTGTGACCGAGTTCGAGGCCGTCGATGTCAACGGCGAGGCGCCGCCGGGCTGGGACGTCGAGCTCTACCTGAACGGTGCGTTGTACGATATCGTGACCACCGGCGGCGACGGCCGCTACGCATTCACCGCCGTTCCATTGCGCCTCGGCCTCAGTACCATCCGGACCGTCCAGCACGGACCCCACGGCCAGACCCGGGAACAGGTGCGGTCTTACAACATCCGCACCGGCATGTGGCAGCCGGGCCAACTCCACTACCACTATGCCAGCGTCCAAACCGGCCGCTCGATCATCGGCTCGCACACCTCGCTGGCCCGCCTCCGGGGGCAAGGCCGCTGGAATCACCATTTCGATCTCGGCTACGGACTCAGCCCGCGCGCTACCGCCGGCGTCTCGCTCATCAGCGTTCACGCCGACGATCGCCGCCACGACTATCTGCAGGCGCGGCTGCTGCAATCGCTCGGCGGTGTATTCCTGCACACCGTCGCCGTTGCGGACCTCGACGGGGGCTTCGCCGGCAGCCTTTCCTCGCAGATGCAACTTCGCAATCAGAACCTCTACGCAGGCTTCTCGAAGTTTTCGGATTTCACGAGCAATACCACGGAAGGTTCCGGCAAGTTTACTCACCGCGCGGAAACCCGCCTGACCGGCGCTCTGCGGCCGTGGCAGGGGCAGCCGCTCAGCTATCGTCTACGTTGGCAGAACGACAAGTACAACGAGACCGTGGACCTGACGCGCAACGCCCTCGATCTCTATCTGGGCGGCAGCTTGCGGCGTTTGAGTGTCGGCCACGAACTGACCTACATCAACGACCGCGGCGCCATGGCCCGCGACGCCGTGCTCGGCCGCTTGTTGCTGGCCGGTTACATTCTGCGCGCACGGATCCGCGGTGATGTCGAATACGATCTCAGCGACGGCGCCGACCTGCGCTCATTGGGTGCGACGGCGTCTTATGCCTTCCGGGACGACCTGACCGGCCAGCTAGTCGGCCGGCGCAGCTTCCTGCCCGGCGGCTCGACCAGCGTGCGGGGCAGCCTGGACTGGCACTTGCGTTCGGTCCGTCTGGGCTTGAACCTGGGGCACGACAGCGCCGTCGGCGCCAGCTTCGGCGTCTCGGCGGCCACCTCGCTGCTGCGCGCGCCCAACGGCGGTTCCTGGTTGGTTCTGGGGCAGCGCTTGTCGCAGTACGGTGCGGCCATGGTCTCGGCGTACATCGACCGCGATCAAGACGGCGTCTTCGGTCCCGCCGACGAGCCGCTGGCCGGGGTGGGCTTTCGCCGCAGTCCGCTTTGGCGGGACATCGTGACCGACGACACCGGTCAGGCGCTGTTGCCGGGCATCCAGCCGAACCAGTTCGTCAACGTGACGATCGATCTGACCACGGTGGATGATCCCTATCTGGTGCCCATCTACGGCGGGATGACGACCGTCGTTCATCCCGGCGGGATCGTGAACCTGGTGTTCCCGTTCCGGAACGTCGGCGAGATCGAGGGCGTGGTGGCGCGCGATTCGCTCGGCGCGCGCACGTTGCGGAACATCGGCCTCGAACTGCTCGACGGCGGCAATCAGCGCGTTGGCACCGCGGTGAGCGAGTTCGATGGATACTACGTTTTCCAGAATGTCCTGCCGGGAGATTACCACATCAAGGTGGTCGAACGGACCCTGCGCGGGCGCAAGTTCATCGTGCCGTCGCCCCAACCGGTGAGCGTGCCGCCGCACGGCGATTACGTACCGGGTCCGACGATCGTCCTGTTGGATTCGGATGCACCGCCGCTCGGCGAGCCGGAAGAGCTGCTGGTGGCGGCGCCAACGGAGCAAGCGGCGCCAACGACGCCACCGGCGCCAGCAGCACCAACCGAGCGGACGGCGTCAACGGAGCCAACGGCGCCAACGGCGCCAACGGCGCCAACGGCGCCAACAGAGGAGTCCGACCAGCCGGCACAGCCCGCGCCGATCCGTCCCGTGACACCGCCGCCAGCCGCGCCGCCCGTTGTCGCGCCGGCGCCTGCCACCGATGCGACGCCGCCGGCGCCAGACGTCGTACGTACCTTGCACCTGTTGTACGAGCTACTTTACGAGAGCAAGCTGTTCGAGAAGGGGCGGTAGTTGCTGGCGTTATGTGTCCGGCTGGACACGGCGGCAGTTTTGCGCATATTGTAAATTAGATTTTCAATTTGTACAGATCGGGCGACACACCCCGGAGAACATATCAGCAGTACTCGCCGGCAATCGCTGTCCGCAGCCTTTCACTGTCATCGATCAGCCAGCACGAGCGCGGCCCATGCACTCGCGCCGCCCGTGTCGTCCGCGCGCCATGCAACGGACCAGTCCTCGAGCTTGCCATCCAACAACCGGACCAAGGAACGAGCACGCGGCCCAGCGTCCGCAGGCAGGTTGACGCAGACCGGCAGCGACGCCAAACGAGGCGCCAGGTCGGCCGCCGCCTCCTGCGGGTCGGCCAGTACGAGCGGATCGAACGAGGATACGGCCACGAGCAGCACCGACTGCCAGACGGACGGCAGCGCCGCGGCGGCGTGCAACGCCATCTCCGCGCCGGCTGCGATGCCGACGAGCGACAGCTCCCGGGGCTCGGTCAGGTCACCGAGCCAGGCCGCGGCGGCCTCGATGGTCTGGTTCGCCCAATCCGGCTCGTCGGGCCGCTGCGGCAGCGAGGCGACCAGGAAGAGCCGCGGATCGCCCGGGAGGCGGCCGTTCGCCAGGGCGGCGGCGATCTGCGCCGTGATCTCACGATCGGGCGTGATCACCAGGACGGCCGGTCCGCCGCTCCGCACCGTTGCGTCCGGCAAGACGAGCCGGCAGGCCAGCAGCGCATCATCGCCGCTCGGGAATCCGGCCTCCACCTGGACCGGTTCCTGAGGCAAGACCGAGCCAGTGGCTGCGAACCGGTCGAGCATGTCCATCGTCTCCAGCGCTGCCGCGGCCACGCGCGCCGGGTCGTCATGCGGCCGAAACGCCTGTTGGCCGCGCAGAGTCCCGAAAAGATGATACTGAACGATCGACTGCTCGGCCTCCGGAACGGCCGCCAACCGTTCGTGCTGGCGGACGAACCAGTCGGCGGGCAGGCGGAATCCACGGTCGTGCCACCGATATCGCGCCCCGCCGGCGTCGACCAGCTCGACGCCGACGGTAAACCAGCCGGCAGCCGGCAGCGCGTCGAGGTTGTAGTCGATCGTCAGGTAGCAGAGATCTGCTTCGAGATCGACGGCGATCACGGAATCGGCGGCCGCGGCAAGGGAAAGTTCCTCGCTCCCGGTTCGCAGTGCGACCGTCGCCGGGCCCGCGGCGACGCCCTGCAGGCCGAGTTCCGCGCTGAGTTCGTCGCCGATCACCAGATACGTGTCCAGGCGGCCGGCAACAAGGGGCGATGGACGATCACCCGGGTCCAGCTGGACCGGGACGAAACGCCGCCAGGGTTGCAAGCGCGAACCGGCGTACGGATCGCTGATCAATCCCCAGCGTGCGGCGGGGCCGGACGGATCGGTCGAACGCCGCAAGACGACATTCAAGCCGAGCACCAGATCGAGAGGCGGGCGGTGGGGATGGAGGCTGGTCCACGGGATGGACAGCAACCAACCCGCTGCGGCGCGCTCGAGCCGGGCGGCGCCGGGCCGCGATTCTTCGCTGCCGTGGCGTCCGATCAACGCCGCCGTCGGCGGCGCGGCGCAATCGGCGCGGAACTCGAACCAGCGGGTCGTCTCGAATTGCTCCAGGCTGTGGGGGATGGCCACGCAGGCGAAGAACTCGCCGTGCTCGTCGTCGTCGCAAGTGACTTCGAGACGGAGTTCCTGACGGTCGTAGCCGAAGCGGACCGTGCCGGCGGCGGCGGGCGACGAATCGTTCCCGCTTTCCGGCAGCAAGGCCAGGGGGTCGCTCCACACCGCTTCCGTCAGCGTAAACTCGAGGGCCTGCATACGCGATACCGCTGCGGTCCACGTTGAGTCCAGCAACGCGTGCAATCGCGGGTCGTTCACCAGGAGCGCCAGATCGGGGCCGGTCCGGATGCGGTGGAAATCGCGGTAGCCCGCGGCGAGGGCCGCCGCGACGTGGACCAGGGCGCTGTCGGCGTCGCCGGCCATCGCGGTCACGCAAGCCAGGTTGTACTGCATGACGGCGTCGCCCGGGAACTGCGCCAAGTGCGCCTGGAGATCCCGCTGCGCCGCGGCGATTCGTCCGGCGTGCAGATAGGCGCCGAGGCGGCGCAACGCCGGTTCGCGCAGCGCTTCGTACTCGGTCTGCCCTTGCCCCACCTGGGCGGCGGTCAACAACACGACGAGCAAAACAACATGGCGAGCGCTCGGCATTGCGGTACCTCGGTTCTGCGGGTTCGGCATCGCGTTGCGAACAGGTTGGCGCAAACACCTCGTTCAGCGCAAGGTCTACCTGGCGGGTGAACGACTCGGTTGACCACGAGTTTTTGCTGCACAACCGCGCAGACGTACGTACACTGTTGACCTGGACGGAGGCGCGTCGCAGGCGGGGATGCTTTCTTAGCCGACTGCCTGGCCCTGCCGTCGGCCATCCGCACCTCTTCACTGCCGGCTCACCAAGGTTTCCGACAGGAGGGGGCAAGTCATGAACCAGCAGGATGTTCCTCGCGGTCGGCTGGATCCGCAACCATCGCTGATCAAGGATCTGTTGGCGGTGCTGCGGAGCCACCCCAGCGCCCGGGATCCGTTGCCGAACCTTCAGAGTCACGTGCAACTTGTCCATCTGAACGACCGCGGCAGGCAATCGGTTCCTTTGGCCGCCATTGTCGGTTCGTTGAACGATATGAAGGACTTCGACCGTGCGTTTCTGACCTCCGCGCCCGGCCAAACGGCACCAACGGTCGCCGCGCCGAGCGAGGGCCAGCCGCAGGATTGGCCGCCGGTCAAACTCTATTTGGTCGGCGGCGCTCATTTTTTGATTGACGGACACCGCCGCGTCGCGATCGCCAGGCAGGCCGCGACCGATTCCATCGAAGCGCATGTGTGGGAGTTTCACGCCGAAGTGGCGGCAGCGCCACTGAGCACCCTCGCCGGCATCCTGGCCGGCGCGGCGGCTGCCAATTTCGAGCAGACTACAGGTCTGCCCGTTGCCGGCGAGGATGCGATCGCGCCGACCTCTCCGGCCGGTCACGACAGTCTGCTCGAATCCATCGTCCGGCATCGTCTGGATCTGCAGTCCAGTTATCGCCGCGACTACCCCTGGTTCGACGCGGTCCGGTCGTGGCAGGCGACGTTGTATCGCCCCGTTGTGCAAGTCGCCCGCGAGCATTCGGTGCTGGCCGATTTGCCAGGCCGCACCGAGGCCGACTTCTATCTCTGGGCCTGCGACCGGCTGCCGCAGCTACGCCGCATCTACGGTGTCGCCGAACCGTCGCCGAATGCCGGGGTGCCGTCGGGCCGCTGGTGGCGGCGCCGGCGCCAGCGCCGAACCGGCCGTCAGTGAGCGGACGGTGATCTCGGGCCGTCCAGGTGCTGCGGTGGTCCTTCATGAATAATCCGGGTCAGGCCGGTTTCCAGCGCCGGTGTACCCAGGCCCATTGGCTGGGGTGGGCGAGGATGAATTCCTCTAGCAACGCGTTGTATCGGCGGGTCGTGCGATCGACGACCACGGACAGGTCGGCGTCGGCCGCCAGCGGGATCTCCTCACTGAAGACCGCATGTTGTCGTCCATCGGCGCCGCGCCAAGACAGGAGCAGGATCACGGGGCAACCGGTCCGGGCGGCCAGCAACGCCGGGGCCTTGACGGTGCCCGCCTCCCGCCCGAAGAACGGGACCCGGACGCCCGTTGTGCCACCCTCGTGTTGATCGATCGACATCCCGACGGTGCCGCCTCGCCGCAGGTGGCGCAATACTTCGCCAAGGCTGCGATAGGCGTCGACGAACCGCACGCCGCGCGCGCGTCGCACCCGCTGCCAGAAACGGTCGACTCCCGGCTGGTGGGCGCGGCGGGTGATCACGAGCATGTCGAGTCCCCAGCCGGCCTGAGCAGCGGCCAGGTATTCCCAGTTGCCGATGTGGGCCGTCAGGATGATCAGTCCCTTGCCGCGCGCGCGGGCACGCGCCGCGTACTCGAGCCCGTTGATCGTGTACCGGTCCTGGAGCGCACGGTCGCTCAAGCGGGGTAAGCGCAGGAACTCCACCAGGACGACGCCGTAGTGTTCGAAGTTCTCGCGGCACAAGCGGTGCAGAGCCGCTTCATCCAGCCGGCCGCCGAATGCGAGCCGTAGGCCGGCCAGCGCCTGATGCCGGCGGTAGCGCACAACGTGGAACCAGCAGCGACCTAATTGGCGGCCGACGCTCTCGACGCGGCTTTCGGGCAAAGCCTGCGCCAGGCGGGCCAGAGCCCGCAACAACGCGTCAACCAAATCGATTCCAGGGCGCTGGATGTCCATGGTCAGCCCCGGGTTTCAATGCCGAACGGCGACGGCTTCGACGGCCGCGAGCGCTCCCCCGGGCAACTCCGAGACCGCGATCACCGTGCGCGCCGGTGAATCCACCGGAAAGAAATCTGCGTATACCTTGTCGACCGCCTCCAGAGCGGCGAGGTCCGTGAGGTAGACGGTCACCTTGAGCGCGCCGGCCAGGCTGCTACCGGCGGCTTCGAGGATCGCCTGCAAATGACACAGGCAACGGTGCATCTGCTCGGCATGGTCCTGGCCCTGGACCCGGCCGGTTTGCGGATCAAGGGCGGTCTGTAGAGAAGTCAGGATAAGTTCGCCGAAGCGGACTCCCTGGCTGCATGGTCCGCCGGCCGCGGGCGCGTGCTGGGTGCGGATGATGTCGAAGGTCATGGATGCCTCCGGGGCTGATGGTTCGGCGGGCTGGCGGCAGTCCGGCCCGGATAATTCATGGAGGATCAACGGTGAAAGGTCAAATGCTTGCCAGAAAGCGCGTTCGCGGATCGGCGCGTCGTGGTGCTTGCGCCCAGGCGGCGCTCCGCCCGAGTCCTTATCTTATAGCGAGGTCGGGGAATGACAACACGACTCCCCGAGGGCGATCAGTTCCTGACGGCGGAGGCCTGCAGTGAGGGCCCACCTGGTTCATTCACACACGCGCCGCGGGCTGTGGTGGCTCTGGATCGCAGTGCTGACCGTGCTCTGGCTCGCGTCCTGCCAAAACGAAGATCCGGCCGACCCTGATCCGTTTCCCGACACCTACACGGTGAACTACGTTGTCGAGATGGCCGGCGGCTTCCCGTTTATCGTACCCGATTCGACGGCGTTCGCGGTCGCGCGGTTCGACTCCGCCGATAGCGGCGGCGGACCGCTGAGCTGCACGACTTATGCAGGAACTCAGCGTGATTTCGTACCCGTGCTGACGATCCCCGCTCCGGACACAGCGCGACACTACGCCGGCGCCGTGGTCCAGTTCGGTTCGCTGACCACGGCGACGACATTACCGGTCAACGCCGCTCGCGCCGGCGGCGTCTTGACGTTGTCCACGCCGGCGGACGACGCTGCGTCAGATACCGTCGCGGTGCTGAGCGGCAACGTGGTCGAAGCGTGGCGACAGCAAGTGCTGGCGGAGCTGGGCGATACAGCGCCGGAGCCCTGGGCCCTCTCCGTGCGGGCGGTGCACTCGGACGATCACGTGGCCTTGGCCGCGGGCGTGGCGCCGGAGGCCATGCCCCCAGCGTTGCGCGAGTATCTAAGGCTGCGAGATACGACCTCAGGACGCGCGCTGGTGCGCCTTGTTCGCGTCCATCATACGGTTACGGCGACTTGGCCCGGCTCGGCCCGCGCGGCGTTTGCGCCGCACGTCACCGGTTACGACCTGGACGGCCAGATGGCGCCGGGCAACCCGCCGGTCTGGGTCAAGTCAGTGCACTATGGGCAGCTCGTGCTGGTGCTGGTCGAGGCGGCCGCGCCGCCGGCGGACGTGGCGGACGCGGTCGAGCGCACGTTCAGGGCGGCGATCCAAGACGTCCCGCCCGCGTCAGGTCCGTTGCTCAGCGATCTGCCGGAACTTGGCGTACGGGTCTTTGCCGCCGGCGCCGCCGCCGCAGCCATTGAAGCTGCCGCCGCCGCCGGCCCGAGCGTCTTGGCGGACGCGCTGGACGCCCCCCTGCCCGCTGCGGTTGAATTGCCCATGGTGAACGCCACGCTCGTCGCGTTGCGCAACGGCGAATTGGTCAAACTTCCGATCACCGCCAGCTTCGCGTTCGAGCTCTGCGAAGATTACGTCGCGG
>JAQULN010000021.1 GCA_028718575.1 Candidatus Krumholzibacteriia bacterium
GCAGACCTGTTTCGGCGGTTTGCTGGCGCACTACACGGTCCACCCGGGCAGCTTCTACGTCGGCGGCATCGCCGAGGTCATTCCCTATAGCTGGGCCAAGACCTGGCACCTGCAGCTTGCGATCTTCTGGATCGCCACCACCTGGGTGGCTTCGGCCATCTATTTGGCGCCGATCATCGGCGGCAAAGAGCCCAAGGGACAGGGCGTCCTCGTGCAATTCCTGTTCACCGCGGTGATGATTGTGGCCGTCGGCAGCCTGGCCGGCCACGTGGCTGGTATCAAGGGCCTGTTCGGCGATTGGTGGTTCTGGATCGGCCATCAGGGGTGGGAGTACCTCGAGTTGGGACGGCTCTGGCAGATCCTGCTGTTTGCGGGGCTCGTCGGCTGGCTCGCCATTGTCTACCGCGGCGTGGCCAACACCTTCGCCAAGAGCAAAGACAAGGACTTCAAGGACCTGGTGCGCTTCTACGTGTTGAGCGCGACCCTGGTCGTGATCTTCTTCGCATTCGGTCTGCTCTACGGCCGCGAGACGCACCTGACCGTGGCCGACTACTGGCGCTGGTTCGTGGTGCACATCTGGGTGGAGAGCATCTTCGAGTTCTTCGGCGTGGGTGTGATCGCGGTGCTGATGGTCGCCATGGGTCTGGTGACCGCGCGCGGCGCGCTGGTCGTCGCTTACTTCACCGCGGCCATCACGTTCCTCAGCGGCATCCTGGGCACCGCGCACCACTACTTTTGGTACGGAGGGTCGTCGCTGTGGCTGGCGATCGGCTCGGTCTTCTCGTCCATGGAACCGGTGCCGCTCTTCGGCCTGGTCGTGCGGGGGTTGCTGGAGTACCGCTCGATCCGCGCCGAGGGGCGCGAATTCCCCTACAAGTGGCCGATGTATTTTATCGTGGCCTCGACGTTCTGGAACTTCCTGGGCGCCGGTGTCTTCGGGTTCCTGATCAACCTGCCGCTCGTCAACTACTTCGAGCACGGCACCTACCTGACCATGAACCACGGCCACGGCGCGCTCTTCGGGGTCTACGGAATGCTGTCGATCGCACTCTTGCTCTTCTCGTGGCGCGGTCTGGTCAAAAAGGAGGTGTGGAACGACAAGCTGCTGGGCGTGTCGTTCTGGGGGCTGAACGTCGGCCTGCTGCTCCTGACCTTCCTGACCCTGTTCCCCGTGGGCATCATGCAAGCGTGGACCAGCTTCCAGGAGGGCATGGTCGTCGCGCGCGACGCGTCGTTCTTCCAGCGGCCCGCAGTCATGTTCCTTGGGCAACTGCGCCTCTTGCCCGATCTGGTGATCATCCTGGGGGGTGTGGTGCCGCTGGTGATCTTCCTGTTCAAGACCTACCGGCATCTGAAGCCGCAGCTCATCAAGGACGACGAGTCGGTGTGGGAGCGGTTGGGGGTGGACTTGTAGGGTGCCACGCGCGGGCGGCGATCGGCCTGAGGCAGTGCGGCGGCCCCCGCCCAGTGATCCGGGCGGGGGCCAGTTTATGTACGCCGAGCCTGTCAACGTAAAACGTCGTGGGCTCCGCTACCGCCAGGGTCTGGTATGGACAATGACAACCGCAGCGATTCGGCGAGAGGGTAGCGACATTCTTAGCCGCAGTATTCACCGCCGCCGTACCACGGCATACACGGCCGGCACCAACACCAGCGTGACCAGCGTGGCCGTGAGCAGGCCGCCGATCACGACCGTGGCCAGCGGGCGCTGTACCTCGCTGCCGGTGCCTTCGGCCATGAGCAGCGGCAACAGTCCCAGGCCGGTGGTCAGCGCGGTCATGAGCACCGGCCGCAGGCGCTCGACGGCGCCGGCCAGCGCGGCGGCCGGGGCCGCGAGGCCGCTGTGTCGCAGCTGGTCCATGCGGGTGACCATCACCATCGCGTTGCCCAACGCGATTCCGAACAGCGCGATGAATCCCACTGTCGCGGGTACCGAAGCATTGAGCCCGCCGAGCCAGAGCGCTATGGCCCCGCCGCTCAAGGCCACGGGCAGCACCATGGCGATGACCAGCGCGCTGCGCACGGTCGGCATGCTCACGAGCAGCAGCGCCGAGATCGCCGCCAACGTCAACGGGATCACGACCGCCAGCCGGCGATTCGCTTGCTGTTGCAGGCGATACTGGCCGGCCCACTCCAGCAGGTAGCCGGGCGGCAGCGCGAGTTCGGCGGCGAGTCGGTCTTGTGCTTCGGCGACAAAGGAGCCGATGTCGCGGCCGACCACGTTGCCGCGCACGGCGATGAAACGCCGCGCGTTCTCGCGGGTGATTTGCCGCGGTCCGACGACTTCCGCGATGTGCGCGAGCGAGCCCAGCGGGACGTGGACGCCGTCGGGCGTGTGCAACACGATATCGGCGATGGCGCGCGCGGAGTCGCGGGCCCGCTCTTCGTAGCGCACCACGATGGGATAGCGGCGGTCGCCCTCGAAGACTTCGCCGGCGCCGGCGCCGCCCACGGCGGCGGCCACCACGTCCTGGACGTCGGCCACGTTCAGGCCGTACCGGGCGATGGCCTCGCGGTCGATGCGCACACGCAGTTGCGGCGCGCCGCTCACCTGGTCGACCTCCACCTCGGCCGCGCCGGGCACCGCGTGCAAAACGCCGGCGATCTCGCCGGCCAGGCGCCGCAGCTCGTCGAGGTCTTCCCCGTAGAGCTTGACCGCCAGGGGCGCCTTGATGCCTTCGAGCAACTCGGCCACCGATCCCTCGATCGGTTGGGTCAGGTGCCAGCGGGCGCCGGGCACGTCCGCTAATCGTTCGCGAATCGCCGCCTCGACGGCCGCTTGGGTGCGATGCTCCCGCCACTGGTCGCGTGGCTTCAGGCGCACGAGCAACTCGGCGCTGTTGACCGGATGCGCGTGGGCGCCCACCTCGCCGCGGCCGATCCGGCTGACGACGTCGTCGACTTCGGGAATCGCCAGCAACCGGCGCTCGACGAGCAGATTCTGGCGGATGCTCTCCTGCAGGCTGATCGACGGCGCGCGGGTCAATTCGACGACGATCGTGCCTTCCTGTAAGCGAGGCGTGAACTCCGAGCCGAGCCGGCTGCCGGCAACAACCCCGCCGGCGATCATTCCGGCAGCCAGCAATGCGGCGAGCCACGGTCGCCGCACCGCCGCGGCGGCGAGCGGACGGTACAGCCGCGCCAGCCGGGCGCTAGCTTCGCGCGGCGCCTGTCCCGCCGCCGGCGCACGGCGCGGGGCTCGCTGCACCAGGCTGGCCAGCACCGGCGCCAGCACCACGGTGTAGATCAGCGCGGCTCCCATGGCCAGCGCCACGCACTCGGCCAAAGGGCCGAACGTCTTGCCTTCGACGCCGTGCAGCGTCAAGAGCGGCGTGAACACCAGGATGACCATGAACACGGCGCCGCTTACCGGGCGCAGGACTTCCAGCGCCGCTGCGCTTGCCACGCCGCGCCGGTCGGCGTCCGGCGGTGCTGTGCGGAGCCGGCGATCGGTGTTCTCGGCGAGCACGATCGCGCCGTCGACGAGCATACCGATGGCGATGGCCAGACCGCCGAGGCTCATGAGGTTGGCCGTGATGTCCAGACGATCCATGCCGAGCACGGCCACGAGCAACGCGAACGGGATGGCCAGCGCCGCCACGAGGCTCGGCCGCCAGCCGCCCATCAGCGCCAAGAGGACCGCCACCACCAGGATCACGCCCTGCAGCAGCGCGCCGGTCACGGTGCGCACGGCCGCCGCCACGAGGCTCTTCTGCTCGTAGTACGGCACCACGCGGACGCCCTCGGGCAGGGCGGCGTTGATTCCTTCGAGCTTCGTCTCGACCGCGGCGATCACCGCGGAGCTGTTGGCGCCGAAGAGCTTGATCACATTGCCGGCCACGACCTCGCCGACGCCGCCTCGCGTCTGGGCGCCGCGCCGGATGGCGCCGGTCTCGGCAACGACGGCCACGTCGCGCAAAAAGACCGGCCGGCCGGCGACGGACTTCAGGACGATGGACTCGAGGTCGCCGATTCCCGTGGCCAGCCCCACCGACCGCACGGTGAACTCCTCGGCGCCTTTTTCGATGAATTGCGCGCCCACGTTCAGGTTGCCGCGCTCGATGGCGCTTACCACGGCGGTCACGTCGAGGTTGTACTGCAGCAGCGAGCGGGGGCACAGATCGACCTGGAACTGCTTTTCCCAGCCGCCGATGCCGAGGACCTCGGTCACGCCCGGCACAGTTTGCAGATGGTATTTCAACACCCAGTCCTGCAAGTCGCGGAGTTCCTGCAGGGAATAGCGGCCGGTGCTGTCGTCGAGGTAGTAGTAGAGCACCAGGCCCATGCCGGTGGAGATGGGTCCCAGCTTGGGTTCGCCGAATCCGGGCGGGATCTGCCCGCGCGCCTCTTGCAGCCGTTCGCCCACGAGCTGGCGCGCGAAGTAGATGTCCACGTCTTCCTCGAAATAGATCGAGACCACCGACAGGCCGAAGTTACTCACTGAGCGCGTCCGCTCGACACCGGGCAAGCCGGACATCGCCACCTCGACCGGGTAGGTGACGTACAGCTCGACCTCCTCGGGCGCCAGGCCTTCGGTCACGGTAAAGACCTGGACGAGGTTGGGCGAAACGTCCGGAAACGCGTCGACCGGCAAGGCGAACCAGGCGCGTGCGCCCAGCCCGGCCAACAGCAGAGCGCCCAGCACTACCAGGGAACGGTTGGCCAGACTGGCGCCGACGATTTTGGCGAGCATCGCGACCTTCCTAGTGATGATGGCCGTCGTCGAACGCGGCCTTTTCCAGTTCTGCTTTCAACACGAAGGCGCCCGCGACGGCCACCAACTCGCCGGCCGCGAGGCCCGCTATGATTTCAATGTGGGCGGCGTCGTTGCTGCCGACGCGCACCGGCCGCGCGTGGAATGCGTCGGCTTCGACTACGAACACCACGGGTTCACCGTGCACGGTCTGCACCGCGCCGACCGGCACCGCGACGGCGGCCAGCCGACGTTCGACGACGACCTCGCCGGTCAGGAACATGCCGGGCCGCCAGCGGCCGTTGGCATTTTCGAGCACGACGCGCGCCGTGGCGGTGCGGGTCTCGGGGTCGACGACGGGCGTCATGTAGCTGATCGTCGCCTCCGGTCCGGTCAGATCATGGCCGAGGAACAAGCGCACCGTCTGGCCAGGGGCGACGCGGGCGAGATCGCGCTGAAAGACCGAGAGATCGACCCACACCCGCGACAGATCGGCTACCACGTAGACGGCCTCGCCGCGGCCTACGGCCTCGCCGCGCACGAGGTGTTTCCCAATCACAGTGCCAGCCAGGCCCGCCTGAAGGGAGTAGGGCGCCAGTGTGGCGTCGTTCTCGACGACGGCCAGCACCTGGCCCGCCGCGACGCGGTCGCCCAGTTCGGCGCGCACCTCGGTGACGATCCCATCGTAGCGCGGCGTGATGTGGACGAGGCGGTCGGCGTCGGGCCGGACCTCGCCCGGCAACGATACGGTTTGCTCGATCAAGGCCGGTCCGGCCGCCGCCACACGGATGCCGAACTCGGCTTGCACGGCGGGCGTCAATCGAACGTGGTCCACGGCGTCGTGGTCATGGTCGTGGTCATGGTCGTGATCGTGCGCGAGGTCGACGCCGCCGCGAACCTGGGTCCAGGCGAGCATCGCCGGCAACATCAGGAGAACCATCAGCAAGTTGGATCGGCGCATCATGGTCGCACCTCCGCAGCGGCGCCGCCGAGCAGGTCCAGACCAGTCAGGCCGGTCAGCTCGGCGGCGGTCATGTGGTATTGCTCGAGCAGATCGAGTCGGCGATCCTGGAGCTGCAGCAGATCGCTGCGGACGGCGAGAACGTCGGTCAGGGAGAGCCGGCCGCGTTGCAGATGCTGGCGCGCCTCGGCGTAGAGAGCCTCAGCCACCGGCAGCAACAGTTCTTCGTGAGCGAGCGCTTCGCGGTGCAGGCCGTCCAGGTGCTCCCAGCCTGCGACGAGGTTCGCCGCCAGTTCCCGGTACGCGGCCTGGCCCGCATACTCGCCGGCACGCACTTCGGCGCGCGCGGCCGCCAGGGCGTCGGTGCCGCGATCGGCCGCGGGCAGCGGCAGGCCGAGGGCCAGCACCAGTCCCCGCTCGCCGGTCTGGTTCTCGAAGCGCAGGCCGAGACCGACGTCCAGGTCGACGCGGCTGGCGCGGGCCGCCAAGGCGGCTTCGGCCAGGCGTATTTGCTGTTCGCCGGCCTGCGCAATCAGCGCCGGCGCCAGGTTCAGCTCGTCCAACAGGAGGCCGAGTGGGCGTGGTCCGCCGCCGGTGGTGAGCGCGCCGCTCACGCGGGCGAAATCCGGAGCGGAAGCATTCCAGCAGGCGGCGAGCTGCCGGCGGGCCGCGGCCAGTTCGCTCCGGGCCCGCGCGATCTCGACCTCCGTGGTGCCGGCAGCGAGCGCGGCCCGCAAGGTATCCAGGCTCGCCGCCGCGCCGAATGCGGCTCGCCGGCGCAGATCGGCCTGCACTTCGGCGTCCAGGGTCTGCCGCTCGGCGAGCAACGCCAGGCGGGCTTGTTTGGCGTGCACGGCCGTAAATGCCATGCGCGTGCGCGCGATCACGGCCAGGCGGGTCTGCGCGGTCTCGGCCGCCGCGCGGTCGCGCCCGGCGGCGGCCACCTCGACGCCGGCGGCCCGTTTGCCGCCGAGATCGACGCTCCAGCCGAGCATCGCGGTCAGCTCGCTGGCCGCGAAACCTGCAAGCGCACCGGTGCCGCCGAAGTTTTCGAGTTCGAGGTCCAAGGTTGGATTCGGCCGGCGACCAGCCTGCGCGACGCGGTGAGCCGCCGCGGCGAGCTGCGCGTCGGCCGCCTGCAAGCGTGGGTCGGCGGCCAGGGCCCGTTCGATGGCTTCCGGCAAGGTCAGCTCGGCGCCGGCGGCGGCGGGGCTCATCGACAGGCTCACCACCGCCGACGCCGCCGCCACGACCGCGAAGGTCAATCGCAGCATGGATTCCTCCCGTAGATCGGTATTTTTTCAACGAGAGCGATGAGTGAAGACGCGCGGGATCAGGCGAGCATGGGCAAGTTGCGCGGAGCGGCGGCGGGGGCCGGCGGCACCGGGTGGGCCGCTGGAACAAGGGCACCGTATGGCCCATTCGGTTTATCTAAAAATGGCGTCTGGGTGAGGAGCGCGGTCGGGGCAGCCGGTCCGAGCGCGTACGGCCGGATCGGCGGCGCGGGGGCGGCGAGGTCCGCGTGGTCGCACCGGTCGTCGCAGCAGGCGGCGGCGTGGATGTCGGCGCCCGCGTGGCAGGCGCACGAGTGGTCCAGGAGATCCAGCTGGCATGCAAACGGCAGCAGCGCCAGCGCCCACACAGCCGGCAGCAAGGGGATCTTGGTGGCGACGCGGCATCGCATGGTCGAGTGCCTCCGTCAGGCAACAGTAGTATCGGAACCGGAAGGTGACAAGCCCATGGCCCGCTTGGTACAATGCGAGTCGGCAATCATCCGGGAGGTTCGGGATGTTCGCGCAACGGGGGGCGATGGGCGTGTGGGGTATGCTTGGCGGGTTCGCGGCGGCAGCGCTCGCCGCATCCGGTGGGTCGGGGCCCAACCCCGTCGTGGACGTCGCGGCGCTCGAAACAGAAGTGCGCGCCGTGGAACTGCTGTTCGCCAAGACGATGGCCGACCGCAATCACGGCGACTTCGTCTCCTTTCTCGGCGAAGACGCGGTGTTCGTCGGCCGCAGCGTGCTGCGCGGCCGCGACGCTGTCGCGGCCGGCTGGCGGCGGTTCTTCGAGTCGCAGCAGGCGCCGTTCACTTGGGCACCGGAACGGGTCGTCGTGATCGCCGCGGGCAATCTCGCCTTGAGTTCGGGTCCAATCTTCGATCCCGCGGGCGACCGCATCGGCACCTTCAACTCGGTGTGGCGGCGCGAGGGCGACGGCGTCTGGAAGATCGTCCTGGACAATGGCTGCCCGGCCTGCCCTGAGCGTTGAGAGACTGCGATACTAGCCACGATCCGCGCGTTCCGTTAGAATCATACCCGGCAAGCGAACCGCACAGGCGGCAGTCGGCGCGCCGCCGGCGCGGTCGTGCTCCCTGCGTCCGGCAACTCGGAGGCCGCCGATGCTACGCCTCTCGCCTTTGACTCGCTCCCTTTTGCTGGCCGCGGTGCTCGTGCTGGTCGCGCTGGGCGCCTTGCGCGATCGCGCCGCGCGGCTGGAGGCGGCTGCACGGTTCGCCCAGGCTGGCGAGTCGCGCTGGTCCCGCGCTCCCGGCGACGGCAAGCCGATCCGCGCGCCCAATCCGTGGTTCTTCGTCGAGCGCGCCTGGCCACAGATGCAGATCGACCGCGCCGCGTGGCAGACAGCGCAGCTCGAAGCCCGCGCCCTGCTCGAGGACTTCCGCGCGCGCCGCGGCGACAAGGCGGGCGCCGACTGGTATCAGCGCGGTCCCACCAACGTCGGCGGCCGGGTGACGTCGATCGCGGTCGACCCGCGCGACCACGACATGGTGTACGCCGGCGCCGCCGAGGGCGGCGTCATGCGCAGCTTCGACGGCGGCCAGCACTGGGACCTGGTCTTCGACGACCAGCCGTCCCTGGCGATCGGCGCGGTGGCGCTCGATCCGGTCGATCCGGACATCGTGTACGCCGGCACCGGCGAGGTGAACCCCGGCGGCGGCTCGGTAGCCTACGGCGGCACCGGCCTCTACCGCTCGCCCGACCGGGGCGACACCTGGACCTGCGTCGGGTTGGAGAACAGCGGCGCGATCGGCCGCATCGTGATCGATCCCGCGAACCCGCGGCGCATGTTCGTGGCCGCCATGGGCCACCTCTGGTCGCCGGGACCGGACCGCGGCGTGTATCGCACCGTCGATGGCGGCCTAACCTGGGACCTGGTCCTTTACGTGGACGACACCACTGGTTGCGTCGACCTCATCCAGCGCCCCGACCAGCCCGACGTCGTGCTGGCGGCGATGTGGCAGCGCCTGCGAACGCCCGAGCGCTACGACTACGGCGGACCCGGCTGCGCGGTCTGGCGGACCGACAACGGCGGCGATGCGTGGTCGCTCGCCGGCGGCGGCCTGCCGGCGCCGGGCGCTGATGGCGGCCGCATCGGCCTGGCCATCTGCCGCGCCCAGCCCGACCGCATATACGCGGTCTACGCCGACCGCATCGGCTACTTCGCCGGTCTCTATCGCAGCAACGACGGCGGCGCCGCGTGGACCCGCACCAATGACGGCGCGCTGGCCAATGTCTTCGCCAGCTACGGCTGGTGGTTCGGCAACGTGCGCTGTCACCCGGACGATCCGAATATCGTGTTCGTCCTGGGCATCGACTTCTACCGTTCGCTCAACGGCGGCGCGAGCTGGACCGAGACCTCCGGCGGCATGCACGTCGACCATCACGGGATGAATTGGGGGCCGTGGCCCGACCGCGTGATCTACGAGGGCAACGACGCCGGCGTCTATCGCTCCGACAACGGTGGCTCGGTGTGGACGCATCTGCCGAACCAGCCGATCACCCAGGTCTATCGCCTCGGCCTCGACGCCAGTATCGCCGATGCGCTGTACCTCGGCGGCCAGGACATCTCGACTGTGCGCACGCTCACCGGCCAGCTCGACGACTGGGTCGAGATCTTCGGCGGCGACGGCTTCCAGCCGCTTGTGCACCCGCAGAACAGCAGCCGCATCTGGGTACAGTACCAGTATGGCATGGTCTATTACTCGAGCAACAACGCGGGGTCGTTCTCCTATGCCGGCAACGGCATCGGCGGCGCTGACCGCAAGGGCTGGAACGCGCCGCACGTGCAGGATCCCACCGATCCCGACCGACGCTACTTCGGCACCAACCGCCTCTATCGCAACAGCGGCAACACGAGCTGGACCGCGATCAGCGGCGATCTGACCGGCGGTCCGCACCAGGACCAGAGCGGCCAGGTGCGCGGCACCTTGACTACGATCGCCGCCTCCGCTCGGGATGCCCAAGTGATCTGGACCGGCAGCGACGACGGCCGCGTGCACGTGACTGCAAGTGACGGCGCCTCCTGGAGCAATGTCTCGGCCGGTCTGCCCGAACGCTGGATCACCAGCGTGCGCTGCGATCCCTTCGTGCGCGAGATTGCGTACGTCACGGTCAGCGGTTTCCGCTGGGACGAACCGCTGCCGCACGTCTTCAAGACGACTGACCTCGGCGCGACCTGGGCACCGATCGCCGGCAACCTGCCCGAGGCGCCGGTCAACGACCTGCTCGCGCACCCGGACACTCCTGGTTTGCTCTTCGTCGCCACGGACGTCGGCGTCTATCGGACCGCTGGCGCCGCGACGTGGGAACCGGTGGCCGACGGTCTGCCCAACGTGGTCGTCACCCACCTGCTCTGGAGCAGCGGGCGCGGCGAATTGCTCGCCGGCACCTACGGCCGCAGCGTCTACGCAGTGCCGATCGCGCCGGTGACGGCGGCGCCGCCGTCCGTGGCGCTTGGCGAATTGGGCCGCCTGCGGCCGGCGTTTCCCAATCCCAGCAGCGGCGGCACGACGCTGGCCTGGGAACTGGCGCGCGGCGGGGAGGTCACGGTCGAGGTGTTTACGGTCGGCGGCCGTCGGCTCTATGCGGCCAGCGTCGGCGGCGCGCAAGGTCCGGGCTCGCTGTTCTGGGACGGACGCGATCGCGATGGCCGGCCGGCCGCCGCGGGGGTGTATCTGGCGCGCGTCAGCGTCGATGGGCGCGTTCTCGGACGTCAGACCGTGGTGCTGGCGCGATGAAGAAAAGGACAGCGGATCGGGCGACGGCCGCGCAGACCGCGGCGACGGCACCGGCGCTGCCGTCTCGGACGGCGTGGCGCCACGGTCTGTGGGTGGCCGGGGTTGCGTTGCTGGTGCGGGCGCTCTATCTGTGGCAGAGCGCAAGCGGGCCCTTCTTCGGCGAGCCGCTTGTCGACGCGATGGCCTACCACGACCTCGCGCGGCATTTGGCGGTCGACCGCGTCTATGACCAGCATTTCCTCTGGCAGGCGCCGCTCTACCCCCTCGCGCTCGCGGGATTGTACGCGGTGGTCGGCGTGTCGGTCGCGGCGGCCCGCGTCGCCGGCGCGCTCCTGGGCGTGATCACGGCGCTCTTGACATGGCGGCTGGGACAGCGGCTGCTCGGCCCTGGGTGCGGTCTGGCTGCGGGGCTCGCGGTCGCGCTCAACGGTGTCTTGCTGTTCTTCGAGAGCGAGTTGCTCGCGACGGGACTTGCAGCATTGTTCGTGGTGGCGATCGTCTGGTTGGCCGTTGACCTCGCGGCGCGGCCGCGCGCGACGATCGGCCTCTTGGCGGGCGCGGCCGGCGCCTTGGCGCTGCTGGCGCGTCCGGAGCTCTTACTGCCGCTGCTCGCGGCTTTCGTGTGGGCTCTCTGGCGGCGCGGCGCGCGGCGTACGCGTGCTGGCGCTGCGCTTGCCGTCGTGCTGGGTGCCGCCGTGCTGATCGTCCCGTTTGCGGCGGTGACCCATCACCACACCGGTCGCCTTGGTCTCTGGCCGCCTTCGGGCGGGATCAACTTCTATCTCGGCAACCATCCCGATTTCCCTGCGACCTTGACCATACGCCCGGGTTTGCCCTGGGAGGAGTTGATCGCGCGGCCGGTGCTGGAATCCGGCCAAGACGACCCCTGGCTCAGCAGCGGCTGGTTCCGTGCCGAAGCGTTCACCTATATCAGGCAACAACCCGGCGCTTGGCTGGTCGACCTGGGACAGAAAGCGTTGCATCTGGTAACCGGACGCGAGTTGCCGCGCAACGTCGATCCCTACCAGCAGCGCACGTGGTCGCCGGTGCTGGCCGCATTGTTCTGGAAAGCCGGTCCCTTCGGCTTTCCGGCCGGCCTGCTGGTGCCGCTGGCGGTCATGGGATTCGTGATCGCGCGGCGGCGGCTGCCGGACGTCGTGCCGTTGTTCGTCGTGGTCTATGCAGCGACGATCGTGGCGATCTTTGTCGCCTCGCGGTACCGAGCGCCGTTGTGGCCGCTGCTGTCGCTCGCGGCAGTCGCCGGCGCGGTCGAGTTCTGGCGCATCTGGCGCGCCGGCCCCGGTCGCCGGCGTGCGCTTGTGGCGGCCGGACTTCTGGGATTGGTGCTGTTGTCGACCGTGCCCGGTCCGTTCGCGCCGGAACGCGTCGATTTGACCGCCGAACTGTGGCATGGCGTCGGATTGAACCAACTGCGGCGGGACGAGTTGGCTCCGGCTGCCGCGAGCTTCCGGCGAGCGCTCGTGGCGCGCGAAGACTATCCGGAGGCTTGGAACCGGCTTGGCGTGGTCCTGGCGCGGCAGGACAGTTTCGCCGCGGCGGTCCCCTGTTTCGAGCGGGCGGCCTTGCTGGTCCCTGATTACCAGGATGCACGCGGCAATCTCGAGCTGGCCGTCAAGCGTGCGGCTCGCGCAAGTTACGTGGCGGCGTGGGTCCACGAGCAGGCGGCGCGCGATGCCGAGGCGATCGCCGGCTATCGCCAGGCGCTGGCCTACGTTGCGGACTGGCCTGAGGCCCAGGCGCGGTTGGCCTGGCTGTTGGCCACGAGCGTGCAAGACAGCCTGCGCAACGGCGCGGAAGCCCTCGCGCTGGCCCAGGCGGCTGTGGCTGGGCACGGCGAAGACCATCCGTGGTTGCAGGAAGTCCTGGCCGCCGCCGAGCGGCAGGCTGCGGCCGAGAGTCGCCGCTGACGGTCTCAAGGTAGCGACGCAGCGCAAATCAATCGACATTGGCATGGTTGGCCTACGAGAGACGTCCAATGGCGCCTGGAGGATAGAATGTTCTGGTCCAATGCTTTTCCTGTCGCGCGGCCGCTTCGCCGGCCGCTGATTGCCGCGGCCCTGCTGATCGCCGGCCTTCTGCCGGCGCGGGCCGCGATCGTGACCGAAACGCTGCTGTACGACCTCGCCGGCGTTACGTTCGAAGGCTACCTCGCCTACGATGATGCCGTCAGCGAACCGCAGCCTGGTGTGCTCGTCGTACACCAATGGATGGGCGTGAGCGCGAATGAGCGCATGCGCGCCGAGATGCTGGCGATATCTACGGCCAAGGCGTCCGCCCGCAGAACGCGGACCAGGCGCGCGCCCAGGCGGGCAAGTTCTATAGCGACCGCGACCTGCTGCGCGACCGCCTGCACGCCGGATTCAACGCGCTTCGCGAGCATCCGCGGGTCGACGGCGCGCGTTGCGCCGCGATCGGCTACTGCTTCGGCGGCACCGGCGCGCTCGAGCTGGCGCGCATGGGCGCTCAGCTCAAGGGGGCGGTCAGTTTCCACGGCGGCTTGAGCACGCCACAGCCGGCCGGTCCGGGCGAAGTTGCGGCCAAGATCCTGGTGTGTCACGGCGCTGTCGATCCTTACGTGCCGCCGGCGGAAGTCCAGGCCTTCCTGGCCGAGATGGACGCGGCCCGGGTCGATTTCCAGTTCATCATGTATGCGGGCGCGGTGCACTCATTTACGCAGAAGGAAGCCGGCAACGATCCCTCTCGCGGCGCCGCGTACGATGTGGCCGCCGACCGGCGCTCCTGGGGGCATCTGAAGCTATTCCTGGCGGAGATCTTCGATTAGGTCGTGCGCGGACCGGCGCCCGAGCAGGCGCCGGTCCTTGTGCGTCTCGTCGCTGGCGGTGACGACGCTGGCGGTGCGTTCGCGTCAGTTGCGCACGGCTGGGGCTTCGCGCGCCAGCATGGGCGCGACCCAGACGCCGAACGTCGCCCGAACCAACAGTTGGTCGCCGTCCCAGCGCTCGATGGTCAGGTCGTGCAATCCGTCCCAGAACGCCATGACCTTCGTCTGCTGGTAACGCGCGCCGGCCCCGCGACGGCAAACCCAGCCCGGATCGTTGTCATCGGCGAAGTCCTGGATATTCCAGCCGTAGCGGAACGTTGTTTGCGGACCCAGCGGCACGCCGCCGATCTCCCGCCAGAAGAACTGCACTTCCTGTCCCGGGATCACGATCACCCAGTGATACTCATCTGTTCCTTCGCAGAGCCAGCGGTCAAAGTCAGGAACGGTGACGGACAGCAAGGCGGTCGCGTCCATGTCTGAGGTCGCAATCCGTGTGTCGCCTTTGTCCAACGCCAGCGACGCATCGCCGGACGACGGGGCGGTCGGCGATTGCTGACCGCAACCCGCCGCCAGAACGACACCCGCGACCAACACGCCAAACGCGAGCCAGCGCTGCCAGATTGCCGACTTGCGCTGCGGTAGCTTCCGGGAACTCTGTGCCATGCTCGAACCTCCTGGGATGGGTCTCGCCGCCGTCAGGAAGCGGCGTGCGACCCGCCGGCCCTGATTGTGCAATTCCCGCGCCAGTAGCATCCAACGCGGTAGGCCGCGCCGGATCTGGCGAGAATCGCCAAAAGAAAGCGATTCCTATCTACCGCCGTCGCGCTGTCTGTGGTACACTTTCGCGGTGTCGACGGAACCTGGGGGACGATTCGGGATGAGCCTGGCGCAGCGACGAAGGCGGCGCGTACTCGGGGCCAGTTTCGCGGCCTTGTTCGTGCTGCTGGTCGGAGCCGGTCTGTGGTGGTCGTTC
>JAQULN010000022.1 GCA_028718575.1 Candidatus Krumholzibacteriia bacterium
GGGCGCGCGCTAACTGGCCGACACCCGCGGCGAGGAGCGGGCGACCGCGAGCCGGTACGACAACGGCGTCAACAATGTCGAAATCGACAAGGAAATGACCGACCTGGCCACCAACGATCTGTCGTATCGGTTGGCCACTCGTCTATTGAGCATGAAGTACGCGAATCTCCGCGGCGCCATCCGCGGGACCGTCGGTTAGGAGCCGGAAGGAGAGCCATGAGCAAGGGGCTGTTCGATTCGTTTCAGATCAGCGGCTCTGGTTTGCACGGGCAGCGCGTCAAGATGGACGTCGTGGCGCGCAATCTCGCCAACGCCGAGACGACGCGCACGGAGGAGGGCACGCCCTACCGGCGCCAGCGGGCCGTGTTCCGCGAGGTGCTCGAGCAGCGCGTCCAGCAGCAACGCAATCGTTTGGCCGAGGCCGCCGGTCCGGCCGGCAATGGTCCGACCCGCACGCACCCGCGCCATCTGGCGGGTTTGAATCCCTTCGAACGGCTCGACCGCGAGGGCATGCAGACAGCCGTCGACCTGGCGCCGGATGCGTCGGAGTTCCGCGTCGTCTTCGACCCCGGGCATCCCGACGCGGACGAGGAAGGCTATGTGCTGCTGCCCAACGTCGACGTGATCACCGAGATGGTCGACATGATCGCCGCGAGTCGCGCCTACGAGGCCAACATCAGCGCGGTGCAGGCGGCGAAGGACATGTTCAACCAGACCTTGAAGCTGTAGAGGAGAACCGGCCATGTCCCTTGGCGGAGTGCGCGCGCTCGGTTCGCTCGACCCGCGCGCGATCTATGCCGGTCAGGCGCCGGTGACGCCGCGCGCCAGTTTTGGCGAACAACTGCACGCTGCGATACGCGCGGTAGACGATCTGCAAACGCAGCGCGACGAACTGGTCAGCGGCATGATTCGCGGCCAGCCTAGCGAGGTGCACGAGATCATGACCGCCGCGCAGGAGGCGCAGCTGTCGTTCGAGTTGATGCTCGAGGTGCGGAACAAGCTGCTCGACGCTTATCAGGAAATCATGCGGATGCAGATCTAGCCGCGATTGACGCAGGGCAAGGAAAGGCGACCACGTGAACGGATTCCGGCAGGCATGGCATGGCGTCACGCAGCGATTCGCGGCCATGTCCGTCAACCAGCGCCTGATCCTGGGCATGGTGGCGGCGGCCGTGGTGATCAGCGCCACGGTGTTCGGACTCTGGCTGGGCCGCGAAGAGCAGGCGGTCCTGTTCAGCGATCTGACCGTCGAAGACGCCAACCATGCTCTACAGGAATTGAGCAAACGCGACGTGAAAGCCGATCTGGCCGGCGGCGGCACGACGATCCGCGTCCCGGCGTCGCAGGTTCACCGCCTGCGCGTCGAACTCGCCGCCAAGGGCATCGGCTCCAGCGGCATCGTCGGTTTCGAGATCTTCGACCGCTCGCAATACGGGATGACCGAGCAGGACTACGAGGTCAAGCGGTTGCGCGCCCTGCAGGGCGAGCTCACCAAGACGATCGAGAGCCTGCAGGGGGTCGAAGCGGCACGGGTGCACCTCGTGATGCCCAAATCCTCGATCTTCCGCAGCCTGGCGACGGCGCCGACGGCTTCGGTGGTCCTGACCATCAATCGCCAGCGCTCGGTCAGTCCGGAACAGGTTTTCGGCATCCAGAGCCTGGTCGCCGGCAGCGTCGAAGGCCTGGTCCAGGACAACGTGACGGTGCTGGATCAACACGGCCGCGCCCTGTCGGCCAACTACCAGGACAGCCCGTTCGGCGGCAGCGACCGTCAGCTCGAACTGAAGAAGGACGTCGAACAGCACCTCACGGACAAGGTGCAAACGCTGCTGAGCAGCGTGCTGGGACCGGGACGCTCGCACGTGCGCGTCGATGCGACCCTGAACTTCGAAAAGATCGAATCCGAACGCACCGTCTTCGACCCCAATACGGTCGTGCGCTCGGAACAACGCGACGAAGCGACCGATCCCGAAACCGGCGGCACGAACGAATCGAGTCTGACGAACTACGAGATCAACCAGACGATCGAGCGCATCGTCGGCCCGGTCGGCGGCGTCAAACAGCTTTCGGTGGCCGTTTCGGTCGACGGGACTTATCTGCCGCCGGCGCCCGGCGAGGCGCCGGTCTATCAACCGCTGCCGCCGGAGCAACTCGACAGTATCCGCCGCATGGTCCAGAGCGCGCTCGGAATCGACCTCAGCCGCGGCGATCAACTCGACGTGGTCAATCTGCAGTTCCAAGGCGAACCGGTGGCCGGCGACCGCCTCGGCGCGCCGCCGGGCGGCTGGCTGGAATTCTTCCTGCGCCACAGCGGGCGGATCGTGTTGGGGATCATGCTGGTGATCCTCGTCCTGGTGTTTCGGCGCAATCTGGCGGGCGCGCTCGGCGAGCTGACGGCACCGGCGCCGCACGGCCAGGCCTTGGGAGCCGGTGCGACGACGGCCGAGGCGGCCGAAGAAGTGGAGCGCTTCGAAGGTCTGCCGCCGCTCACGGATCAGATGATGGAAGACATCCGCGACTATGCGGCGGAACACCCGGAGCGCGTAGCCGAGGTGGTGCAGTCTTGGATGCAGGAACCCGAGCGGTCCGGCCGCTAAGCGTGGCCGCGCGACGGAGTGAAACCGATGCCGATGCCCGACAACAAGAACCTGCGCAAGGCAGCGATTTTCATCATGGCCCTCGGACCCGAGTCCGGCGGCAAGGTCATGGCGAAGCTGCCCGAGAGCCTGGTCGAACCGCTCGCGCACGCGATCGCCAACGCCGGACAGGTTTCTCGAGAAGAGAAACGTCGGGTGCTCGGCGAATTCGTCAACCTCTCGAGCCAGATCAGCGGCGTCGCGTGGGGCGGCGAGGAGACGGCCAAGCAGATTCTCGAGGCCGGGTTCGGCACCCATCGCGCCAGCTCGTTGCTGAGCCGAGTGACCAGCTACAGCGAGATCAAGAGCTTCGAACACCTGCGCAGCCTGGATGCGTTGACGGTGGCCAACTATCTGAAGAACGAACACGCGCAGACCGTGGCGGTCGTGCTGGCGCACATGGATCCCCGCGACAGCGGCCCGATTCTCGAGCTGCTGCCGGCCGAGCTGCAAGGAGAGGTGGCATACCGCATGGCAGTCCTCGATTCCCCGAACGTCGAAGCCCTCAACATTGTCGAGGGCGTGCTCGCCAGCCAGTTGCAGGGCGAGGTCAATTCGCGGCGCGGCAAGTACGGCGGCCGCAAGCAAGTGGCCGAGATCCTCAACGAGACGGCCAAGGAAACCTGGCAGGAGATCCTCGACGAGATGCGGGAGATCGACGACGAGGTGGCTAACGAGGTCAACAATCTGATGTTCGTCTTCGAGGACCTGATCCTGCTCAATGACAAGTACATCCAGGAGATCCTCAAGGAAATCGACGGCAAGGAGTTGACCCTCGCGCTCAAAGGGGCGACGACCGAGATCCAGGACAAGATCTTCGACAACATGTCGAAGCGGGCGGCGCTGGGGATCAAGGAAGACATGGAATACATGGGGCCGGTGCGTCTCAGCGAAGTGGAAGAGGCCCAGCAGCGAATCGTCGAGGTCGTGCGCAGCCTCGAGGAAGCCGGCACCATCGTGATCGGCAAGGGGGGCAAGGATGCAGAAATGGTGTCCTGAGCCCCTGGCGCCCTCCCCGCGGACCGGACGCTTCGAAGCCCTGCGGCCGCCGGACGCGGCGGAGCCGGCGATCGCCGCCTTTCGGCCCGAACGCGGATTCGCCGCGGCGGACACCCTCTTGAGATCGCTGTCGCGCGACGAGCGTGTTCAGTTGCTCGCGCTCGTGGAGCAGGACCTGCGCAAGGAATACGCCGAGCGCCATCGGCAAGACCTAGCCGCGCTGGCGGCGGCAGCCGCGGCGAGCGAAGCCGCGGCTGCCGCGGCAATGGCTGCCTGGCAGCAGACGCTCGCGACCGAACTGCGCGACGCGCAACAAACCCTGTTCGCGTCGCTGGTGCAGCGTCTCAGCGAACTGGCAGTGCTGATTGCCGGCAAGATCGTGCGGCGCGAAGTCGCCCTCGACCCGCAGGTGCTCGTGCGCGCCTTGGAGACGGTATTCTACAAACTCGACACCGGCGCGAGGTTGTCGGTCACGGTTCATCCTGACGACGCCGCGTGGGTGGACGCCGCGCCGCACCTGCGCGAGCAACTGCGAATCGCCGAGATCAAGACCGACCGCCGGCTCGCGCGCGGAGGCTGCCTGGTCAAGACCGATGACGTAGAATGGGACGCGACTGTTGCCGGTCAGCTCGCGGTGTTGCAGGACATGCTCGAGGAGGTCCTGGCGGTACCGGCGGCGACCGACGACGAGGAAGAACATGCTTGAGGCCGCCTGGGATGTTGCCGCCGAGCAAGTCCGGCGCTGTGATCCGATTCGCCAACTCGGACGGGTCACCGGCCTGGTCGGGATGACCATCGAAGCGAGCGGCCTCGCGGTGCCGGTGGGGTCGTTGTGCCGCATCGCCGGCAGCAGGCACCAACCGCCGGTCTTGTGCGAGGCGGTCGGTTTTCGGGCCGGTCGTCTCTTGTTGATGCCCTACGCAGACATGCGGGGCATCGCACCGGGCCACGTGGTCGTGCCGGTGGCGCAGCGCCTGACCGTGCCCTGCGGCGAGGCGCTGCTCGGCCGGATCCTCAACGGTCTCGGCGAGCCCATCGACGGCGGACCGCCGTTGCGCCACCTGCCGCGTCGCCGCCTCGGGCAGGCCGCGCCCGCCGCGCTGCAACGCCGCCGCAGCGCCACGGCGCTGGAGACCGGGATCAAGGCGATGGACGCCCTGGTGACGGTGGGACGCGGCCAGCGCATGGGGATCTTCGCCGGCAGCGGCGTCGGCAAATCGGTTCTGTTGGGCATGCTGGCCCGGGGGGCCGAGGTCGACGTCAGCATCCTGGCCTTGATCGGCGAGCGCGGGCGCGAGGTGCGGGAATTCATCGAACGCGACCTGGGTCCGGAGGGTCTGGCGCGCAGTGTGGTCGTGGTTGTCACGAGCGACGAGAGCGCCGTGATGCGGACCAAGGGCGCCGAGACGGCGATGGCGATCGCCGAGAGTTTTCGCGAGGCCGACCGCGAAGTGTTGTTGCTAATGGATTCGGCGACGCGCTACGCCATGGCGCTGCGGGAGATCGGGCTGGCCGCTGGCGAACCGCCGACCACGAAGGGCTACCCGCCGTCGGTCTTCGCCGCGTTGCCGCGGCTGTGCGAACGGGCGGGTTGGTCGGCGGTGAACGCGATCACTGCGTTCTTTACCGTCTTGATCGAGGGCGACGATATCCAGGATCCGGTCGGCGACGCCATGCGATCGATTCTCGACGGCCATGTCATGCTCAGCCGCGATCTCGCGCGGGAAGGACACTATCCGGCCATCGATGTGCTGGGATCGGTCAGCCGCCTGCGCAATGATGTCTTGCAGGCCAGCGACCGCCAGGCCGGCGACCTCATGCTGCAGTGGCTGAAGACACTCGAGGAAAACCGCGATCTGGTCAGCATCGGCGCGTACGCGCCGGGTAGTCTGCCGCTTTTGGACACCGCCTTGCGCCGCCGGCCGGAGATCCGCGCGTTCCTGACCCAGGACACCACGGATCGCATCCCGGCGGACCAGAGCCTGGCGCAGTTGCGCACCGTCCTCGAACTGGAGGATCGGTGATGTTCCGTTTCCGTTTGGAACGAGTCCTGCAATACCGCCGGCGGCAGCTGGAAGCGCGCACGCGGGAGTTAGCCGCCGCGCAGATGGCGCTGCACGAGGCGGTCGCCGCCGCGACGGCCGCGACCGGCGCCCTTGACCGGAGCCGACAACAGGCCGCCAAAGCGCGCCGCGGCAAGCTCGATCCACCGGAAATGGCGCGCCAACTCGCCTGGCATGATTACCTGGCGGCAGTGGAGCGGCGGCGTCTCGAGGCGGTCGCGCTGGCCCGCGCGGAACTGGCCGGCGCCCGCACGCGCCTGACCCAGGCCTGGCGCGAATGCGAGGTTTTGCGACGCCTGCGGGAACGACAGCGCCGCGAGTGGCAGCAGACGATGGACCGCCGCGAACGGCGGGCGTTGGACGAGATCGGCTCGATCCGAGCGGCGCTTGCGCAACGCCGCGCCGATGCGATCACGGCTTGAGACGCAACCGTGGCGGACCGCGGTCCGCGGAAAGTGAACGGACATGAAGAGCATCCTGATCATCTCCAGCCTGACGTTCCTGTTGATCTTCGGCGGGATCGCAGTGCTGAGCATGACGCTGAGCCCGCCGTCGCCGGGCGAGCCGGCCGATCCGGTCGAGGCGGCGGCGACGGCGCGTCTGTTGCGTGACGCCGCGCTGGAGCGCGACCGACTGCAGCGCGAACAGGAGCGGCTGGCGGGCCTGCGGCAGTCGCAAGCGGCCCAGGAAGCGGTCATGGCGCAAGTGCACGGGCAGTTGCTGGAGATCGTCGGCAAGCTCGAGAAGCAGCAGGCAACCTTCATCAGCGAGCAAGACGCCGCCGCGACCCGGCTGGCCAAGATGTACGAAGCGATGAAGCCCGACAAGGCGGCTGTCATCCTGGCAACCCTCGATATGGAGGTAACCCTGGCCATCTTGTCGCGCATGAAGGAACGGCAGGCGGCGCGCATCCTCTCGTTCATGGATCCCGGTCGCGCGGCACAGATCAGCACACGCCTCAGTCTGCAAGGAGGCTTCTAGATGTTTATCGAGACCTGGCTGCCCGCCGACTCGATCCAGACGCAGCTGACCACAGGCGTAAATCTTGTAGATGACGTTACGACAGCCGATAAAGCACCGGACTTCAATGATCTTCTCAAATTGATGATCGGCGGATTGCCCGCCGCGCCCGCCGTCGCGCCGGTGCTGGAACCGAGCGCCGCCGAGACGGTGTCCAGCGCGGGATCGAAGGCGGCGGCAATGCTGCCGGACATGGCGCCGGAGGTTGTACAGCGCCGCGAACCGAGCTCGCCCGCGATCGGTTATGACTCGAGCGGCGGCTTCTCGGCGCTCGCGCTCGGAGCGGCCGCAGACCGTCCCGTCACGGCGATGCCGTGGCCCGCCGCGGCCGGGAGCGTCCGGACGCCGGCAGTGTCGACATCGGGCGTGCTGGTTGCCGCCGCCGCCGACAGACAGCCGGTGCCGCCGATTGCACCCGTCTTGACGGCAGCAACGGAGCCGTTCATCGCGGCTGCATCGCCGGGCGAGCTTTGCGAACTTGCGCCAGCGGACCCGCGCGCCGGTGCGCCCGTCATCGCGTCCCTTGGCGACCCAACGACGCCGGTGCCGAAAGACTTGCGGCCGACAGCGCCGGTACCGGCAACCGACGCCAACCTCCCGCTGCCGACCTTGCCAGGGCGTCCCTTGGCGGGGCCGCCGTCACCGTCGAATGCAGCGCTGGAACCCGCGGACAGCAAGCCGGCGCCATCGCCGTCGCCGGTGGACGCCGCGTCGCAGCCGGCGCGCAACGAAGCGAAGCCGGCGATTCCGCTGGATCAAGCGGCGGCCGCGGCCGTCTCGCGCGAGCCGGCGCCGGTGGAGCATGTCGTCGCGCAAGCGCAGCCGCGGTCCGCTGCGGCACCAGCCGGTGCCGGCGCCCCGCCGGCAAGCGGCACGCTGGCATCGCGCGCCTTGCGTGCCGATCTCGTGGCGGCCGCCGGTAGCGGCCTAACCCAGGGCGACGTGGAGCAGGCGATCGGCGGCGGTGCGGTGCGACCGGCGGTCGGCGCAACGGCATCGCCCGTCCAACAGGTCTTGCGGCAGATATCCATCCCGGCGTCCGGCGTGGGAGAGGTCAAGCGTTTGTCGGTGCAGCTCGAGCCCGAGCATCTGGGCCGCGTCGAGGTGCGCTTGACCGCGACGGCCAACCGGTTGGAGGTAATCCTGCAGGCCGAATCGCCGGCCGCGGCGCAAGCGTTGCGCGACGGTGCGCAGGAACTCGCGCGCACGCTCGGCGGCAAACTTGACGGACGATGGCAACACGTGGATGTGAGGATCGTCGAGCATACGGCCGGCGGCCGCGGCGCCGACGATGCCGACCAGGCGGACCGCGATCGGTCCGGCGGCCGCGATGGCCGACACGATCAATCCGGCCGGCGGCGACAGCACGCCGGGCGCTGAGAAAGGAACGAACATGACGGTGAGCAGTGTCGCGCGGGCGACCAGTCCGATCGTGGGCGGGCAGACCAGCGCCGGCAACGAGTTGACGAGCCTCGATTTCATGAACCTGCTGGTCGTCGAGTTGCAGAACCAGAATCCCCTGGAGCCTATGAGCACCACCGATATGGCGAGCCAGCTCTCGCAGATGACCATGGCGCAACAGTTGACCGAGATCAACCAGGCCATGGACGCGAACCTGTTGATGTCGCAGTCGATCAACAACACCGCGATGCTGGCGCTGGTCGGCCGCCACGTGACGGTCGCTGGCAACGAGGTCCGCATCAGCGACGGCGCGGCGACGGGCACCATGATCAATTGCCCGGGCGGCGGGACGGCAACCGTCACGGTCCGCGACGCCGACGGCAACGAGGTCGCCACCTATACCCGCGACGTCGCCAGCGGCCTGACGGATCTCAGCTGGGACGGCTTGCGCAACAACGGCGAGACCGCAGCAGACGGTACCTACTCCATCGACGTGACGGTCAAGAACGCGGACGGCGATGCGGTCACTGCGACGGTCTTGATGACCGGCCCCGTCGGCGGCCTGCGCTACGACCAGGGTCTGGCGGTCGTCAACGTCTTCGGCAAGGAATTCTACGTGTCGGAAATCTACCAGGTCAGCTAGCTGCCGGATCCGGCTTCGCGGAGCCGGGCGGGCGAGACGAGGAGGATCCCATGTTGAAATCTCTCTATTCGGGCGTATCCGGCATGTCGGCCAACATGACACAACTCGATGTGATCGGCAACAACATCGCCAACAGCAACACCATCGGCTTCAAGTCCGGACGCGCCACCTTCAACGAAGTGCTGACTCAGACCATTCGCTCAGCCAGCCGGCCCGTCGCCGGCGGCCTCGGCGGCACGAATCCGCAACAGATCGGACTCGGCACCTCAGTCGGGAGCATCGATACGAACTTCGTCCAGGGGAATTTCCAGACCACCGGCATCAAGACCGACCTTGCGATCCAGGGGCCGGGCTTCTTCGTGCTCAGCGACGGGACCAATATGTCGTACACCCGGGCCGGCGTGTTCGGTCTGGATGCGAACAACTTCCTGGTCAACCCCAGCACGGGCCTCAAGCTGCAGGGCGTGATGGCGGCGGTCGACGGCAGCATCGGCAACGGTCCGATCACCGACCTGTTCATCGACCCGAGCATGGTGGTGCCGGCGCAGGCCTCCACGGCTGTGCAACTGATCGGCAACCTCGACGCCGATGCCGACGCGCGCGGCAGCGTGCTGCAGACAGCCTCCTTGCTGGTCGCCGCCGAGACGAACGATCTACTGGTCGACCTCAGCGGCCAGCGCAACGGCAATCTGGGCTTGTTCCCGGGCGACATCATCTCGTTCAACGGCACCTCCGGCGGCTCGAATCTCGGCACCTCGACGTATGTCGTCACCGCGAACAGCACGTTGCAGGATCTCTTGGACTGGATGAATTCGCATAACCCCGGCCTCAGCTTCAGCATGAGCGCCGACCCGACCAAGCCCGGCGCGATCGCGGTCCAGAACGCCACCGGCGGTGATGTCAGTGGCTTGTCGCTGTCGGTCAGCGGCCGCACGAACTTCAACACAAACTTCCTCTTCCCAGGTGCGATCGCCAACGGCAGCTCCGCGACGACGGCCGATGTCTCCGACGCGGCCGGCCAGTTGCGCGGCTATGCGGCCGCCGGCGACGCGCTGGTGGATCTATTCACCGCCAACGGCACCCGGCTCGGGCTCGACCTCTCGAGCGGCAGCACGAGCCTCGTGGTCGGCGGCGACCGGGGCGGCAGCGAGGTGCAGAGCACCGTCCTGACGGTCGACGCCACGACGACGGTCGCCGACCTGATGGCGTGCATCCAGCAGGGGTTCGCGATCAATTCCAATCCCGTCGAGATCAACGCCGAGGGGCGGATTGTGGTTCGCGGCGAGGTTGGTACCGACAGCTCGATCGGCATGATCACGATCGACGAGCTGAACAACAACAACAACACCGTCACGTCGGCTTTCTTTTTCTCGACGACCCAACAAGCCCGGGATCAGAGCACATTCACGGTCTCAACCACCGTGTACGACTCGCTGGGCGGACGCCACACGGTGACGTTCGATTTCCAGAAGGTGCCCGGCCAGAGCGAGTGGATCTGGCAGGCCACGGTCGAGGGCGGCGAGGAAATCCTCGAGGGCGGCAGCGGCCGCATGCGCTTCAACGAAACCGGCGCGATCTCGAACTTTTCGTATGACAATGGCGCGAGCGGCCTGGTATTCCGGCCGCAGCCCGCGAACGAGGAGGGTGCGCAACTAGTAACCCTCAGGATCGACTACGGCACGATCGGCGGGCTCAATGGACTGACGCAGTTCGAGGGCACCGGCCGGCTGGTGAGTCTGGCCGACGGCTACACCGCGGGCACGCTGGTCGATTTCGAGATCGATCAGAGCGGTCTGCTGGTGGGCCGGTTCAGCAACGACACCATGCGGGACATCGGCCGTATCGCCCTCGCGCAGTTCAACAACGAGAACGGCCTGATTCGCGAGGCGAACAACACGTACCGGATCAGCGGCAACTCCGGCACCGCCATGATCGCGTTCGCGGGGGAGGGCAACGGCCTGTCGCTGACACCCGGCGCTCTGGAGACGAGCAACGTCGACCTCGCGCAGGAGTTCACGAATCTGGTCGTGGCCCAGCGGGCTTTCCAGGCCAACAGCCGCGTGGTCAGCACCGGCGACACGCTCATGCAGGAGTTGGTCAACATGATTCGCTAGTAGCACTTGACCGCCGGGCGGGGCCGCGGGCTCCGCCCGGAAACGTCGCGGAGCTAAAGTCCATGATCAAGGTCACGAAACTTAATGGCAGAGAAGTGGTGGTCAACGCGGACTTGATCGAGTTCGTGGAGGCCACCCCCGACACCCTGGTCAGCTTGACAACGGGTCGCAAAGTAATGGTGCTGGAAGCGCTCGACGAGGTGGTCCGTCGGGCGATCAGTTACCGCAGCCGCGCGCGGATCTACCCGGTTCCGACCGGCGGCACCGGATCGGTCTTCGAGGGCTGAGCCCGGCATCGGTCGTACAGGAGAGGCTTCGGACGTGGACATCGGGACCGTCATCGGCATCGTCGCGGCGTTCGGCCTGGTGGTGTGGGGCATCATGCTGGGCGGCACGCTGGGTCAGTTCTGGGATCCGCCGTCGGTGGCCATCGTGTTGGGCGGCACCTCGGCGGCCCTGCTGGTCGGATTTCCGCTGCCGCGGATCCTGGGGATGATCAGCGTCCTGCGCAAGGCGTTCTTCGCCGCGCCGCAGGCGCCGGACTCCGTCATCGGCAAGATGGTGCGCTATGCCGAGCGGGCGCGCCGCGAGGGCATGCTGGCCTTGGAGGAGGAGTCGGAATCCGAGCCCGACGATTTCCTGCGCAAGGGGCTGCGGCTGGCGGTCGACGGCACGGACCCGAACCTCCTCGAGAAGATCCTCGAGACGGACATCGGCCAGATCGACGCCCGCCACAAGAGCGGCAAGAGCATTCTCGAGGCCGGCGGCAACTATGCGCCGGCGTTCGGCATGATCGGCACCCTGATCGGCCTGATCAACATGCTGGCCTCGCTGGAGGATCCGAGTTCGATCGGCGCCGGCATGGCCACCGCCTTGATCACCACGTTCTACGGTGCGTTGCTCGCCAACGCCGTGTTCCTGCCGATGGCCGGCAAGCTCGAAGTGCGTTCCAATGAGGAGATCCTGGTCAAGGAGATGATCATCGACGGCATCATGGCCATCCAGAGCGGCGACTCGCCCCGCATCGTCGAGGAAAAACTCAAGAGCTTCCTGTCGCCGGCCCAACGGCAGACGATCGAAGACAAGAAGCAGAAAGCGGCGTAGCGCCGCCGGAGGCGCCGCCGCCATTTCCGGGGAGCCGGCATGGCCAAGGACAAGCGACCCATCATCGTCAAGCAGGGGCTCGCCGGCTGGGTCATGACCTACGGGGACATGATGTCCCTGCTGCTCACCTTCTTCGTCCTGATCGTCAGCTTTTCCTCCATGCAGGACGCCAAGTTCAAGGAAGTGGCGCTGTCGCTGCGCAAGGCGTTCGGCATCATGATCGAGCCGCAGGCCGTGCTGCGGGTCGCCGACCCGATCATCCCGCGCTTCGAGATCGAGGAAAACCGGGATCTGGTCTTCGAAGTCGAGATGGTCCAGCAGGACCTGGTCGCGCGCGGCCTGGCCGACGACGTCAAACTCGAGTTCACGCCCGACGGAGTCTTATTCCGCCTGGAAGCGCCGGTATTGTTCTCACCGGCCAGTACGGACCTGCTGCCGGCGAGCCAGCCGATCCTCGATACGGTCGCTGGTTTTCTGCGCAAATTCCCGGGCGAGATCCGTGTTGACGGTCATTCCGACGCGCTGCCGATCAGTACGGCGCGTTTCCCGAGCAACTGGGAGCTGTCGGCCGGCCGCGCCGGCGCGGTGGCACGATACTTTCAAGGTCAGGGCTTGCCGCCGACTCGTTTGGTCGCCTCCGGCTACGGGGAATTCCGGCCGTTGGCCGACAACGCGACGGCGGCGGGTCGCGGTCGCAATCGCCGAGTCGAGGTGTTTTTGAAAGTGGATCGGATCCAGCCGGCGGGCGGCGGGAAACCGCTCAGCCAGGCCCTGGACAAGGCCGCAACCGATACGCCGCGGCCGACCCCGGTGACCGATCGTCTGCGGTCGCTGCGCTAACGGCGGCGAGCCCGGGTGCAGAGGGTTCGGGACGCGAAGGAGCAGGAATGGCGGAAGACAAGAAGGGCAAGGGGGACAAGGCCGACGCCGGAGCGGATAGGAAGTTGCCGTTCCTGGAAAACAAGGTCGTGGTGCTGGGGGCGATCGTCGCTCTGCAGCTGATCTTGGCTGTCGGTTTGACGACCCTGGTGATCGCGCCGCGGCTGGGTGCCGGGCAGGCGAGCGCCGGCGGCGAGTCGGCGGCCGCGGATCCCGGCAAGCAGGAAGTCGGCGTGCTGATGAGCCTCGGCGAGATCATCGTCACGCTGCGCGGCGAGAACAACCAGACGCCGCGCTATCTGCGCATCGCGGTCGACCTGGAAATGGCCAACCAATCGGCTGTTCTGGCGGCCCAGGCGCGGCTGCCGATCCTGCGCGATACCGTGATCATGACCCTGGCCGATCGCACGGCGGCGGAACTGAGCCGGCCGGAAGGGATGAAAGGCCTGCGCGACGAACTCATGCGGCGCTTGAGCGAGCGCCTGCCCGGAGACATCCTGCGCCACATCTATTTCTCGGACCTAGTGATCCAGTAGGCGGGCGGTCGTCACCCGCGGCGGAGCTGCGCAATTGTGAGCGTCGACACCAAGGACAGAAGCGGCTTCGGTAATGAGGATCTTCTGGAAGATCTGAACCTCGACGCTGCCCTGGACAACAACCCGGATATGGATCTCGACCTGGACAAGCTGCTGCAGGCCGATCCACAGGACAACGAGATCCGCGGCCCGAAGACCTACGACTTCAACCGACCTCACAGCATCTCGCGCCGCTTCACTCAGAATCTACAGAACGTCGCCGAACAATTCGCGCGCAACGCGACGGTGAATCTGACCAGTCTGCTCCGCGCCAACGTGGTCGTCGATTTCCAGGGCGTGGCGCTGCGGACCTGCGGCGAGTACCGTGCGACTCTGCCGCGCGTGACGTGCCTGACTGCTCTGACCATGCGTCCGCTGAACGGTCATATGTTGGTCAACCTCGATCCGAGCCTCTGCTTCGTCGTACTCAAGAAACTGATGGGCGGCCGGCCCGATGGCGAGGAGAAGATCAGACCGTTCACCGAGATCGAGCGCGGAATATTCCAGTACTTCGTCGGCCGCATCCTCGATCTGCTGCGGATCGCGGCCGGCAAGCTGGTCGAGCTGCACCCGGAACTCGTCGCCCTGGAGAACAATCCGGACTACATCACGGGAGTCCCCGGCGGCGAGACGCTCGCGGTGCTGCGTTTCCGTCTGCGGCTCGAGGCGGTCGAGGGCGCTCTGGATCTGGCGTTCCCGCTCTCGGCGTTTACGCCGGTCCGCGACGTGTTCGATCCCGAAGAGTGCCGCGAGATGCGATCGCCGCAGGAAATGCAGCAAGACCGGCGGCAGATCATGGACCTCGTTCAGGGAACAAGCAGTGAGCTGGTGGTTCAGCTCGGCGAATTGTCGCTGGGGCTGGACCAGGTCCTGTCGCTGCGGGAAGGCGACCTGTTGCATCTGCCGCAGACC
>JAQULN010000023.1 GCA_028718575.1 Candidatus Krumholzibacteriia bacterium
CTGCTCGGCGCCGTCCCGGTGTTCGTCCTGCTGCCGGCTTGGCTGGTCTACCGTGATCGTCCCAATGCGGCGGCCCTGCTCGGCGTGGTGGTGGCGGTGACCGGCGGCGCCATCCTGGTTTTGCGGTGACCTGTTCGTCGTTCAGCGCCGTTCGGCCACCGCAGCCTGATCGATCGACTCGGGCCACAAACATCAATCGTCGAGATCCCGGCCGGCGCAAACGCGAAGCAGCTGCTCGAGGTTGATCCGCACGGCCTCGATATCGGCGTCGGTGTGACGCTGTCCGCGGCTCTCGTCGAGAAACGCGTGGAAGGCGCGCCGATTCGCCAACGCGGCGTCCAAGGAAAGGGGCAGCAGCTCCGGACTGTAGGAGAGCGAAAGATACTGGCCGGCTAGCCGACTGGCTCGCAGCAAATGATCCCGGGCCCGTTCGAATAGACCGGCGCCGAGGTCGGTCAGGGTTTGGTAGAGCAGCGCCTGGCCGATGTCTCCCCAGGGCTCGACGCGGCGGCCGCCATCGAGCAGGACGAACGCGTCTGCCGGGGCGGTAAGCAGGCCGTTGGCCCAGCGCACGGTGGTCCCGTGACCGACCACGAGCCGCGGGCCCCACGCTCCACCGAGGCTGTTGTAGAGCAGCGAGCCGGTAACCCAGTTTTCGCCGAGTTTGGCGGCCATGGCGGCGGCCGGACGCGACAGAGGCGGCTGCAGGATCACCACCGTCCGGCCGTGCAGCGGCAGGTGCCGCAAATGCTGGACGGCGGCAGCGCTCACGGCGGTACGCAAGACGAGCGGATCGGCGAGCAAGCCGGCGGCGTCGCGCAGCGCCAGGCGGCCGCGCATGCCGAAGAAACCCCAGGCGACGCAAGCGAGGACTAGGCCGGCGGTCACGACTGGTTTCAAGGTCCAACGGCGGGGCCACAGGCACGCCAGCGCCAGGCTGCCGAACGGTTCGACGGGATACGCGAGGTCCGGCGCCAGATGATGGCGCAACGGCAGCAGGGGTGCCACCATGACGAGCGCCCCCGCGAGCGTGAACGCGGGGATCTTGTCGCCGCGGCGCCAGCGAACCAGGCTCCATCCCGCCCAGACCAGCCAGAGCAGGCCGCCGGCCGCGCCAGCGGCCAGGCCGGGGTTGGTCTGATAGCGAGGACCAGGCGACAACAACCACAAGCCGTAGAGACCGAAATTGTTGGCGACCGTGCCGACGCCCCCGATCGCATAGGGTTCGTTGGCGGCCGTCGAGAAGAAACGCAGGGCCAGCCAGGCGTTGGCCGCGGCGGCGACCGCCGTCACGGCGACCAACGACCAGGCCGCCAAGCGGTGGCGATCGGTCGGGCGGCTTGATTCGCGGATCAGCAGCCAGATCAGCAGGAGCGGCAAACCGACGGCCGTTTCCTTGGCGGTGACAGCTCCGGCGGCGAGGGCGGCTGCCAGCAGCCGGTTGCCGCGGCCAGGCGCGAGCCAGCGCTCGAGCGACCAGACCACGCAAACGACGGCCAAGAGATCCTGGACGCCGGCGGCCCAGTACAGGGCGCTGAACGCGAGCGGCGTGGCGGCCATGATCAGACCGGCCAACCACTGCTGCGAACGGACGAGATCGAGCCGGCCGGCGAGGCGGACCACGCCCCCGGCGGCCAGAGCGTGCATGACGAGGCGGGAGGCGGCATAGGGCATGGGGTCCAGGCCCGCCAGCGGCCAGAAGACCTGCCAGTAGGCGACCTGCGAGAGCCAGCGAATCGGCCACTCGGGCACCGTCGCCAGGCCGGCTGCCCGCGCCAGCAACCCCCAGTCGTCCTGGTTCCACCAGGCACCGAGCGCCGGCAGGCGAGCCACCGCGGCCGCCGCCATCGCCCCCAGGGCGACCAGCCAGCCGGTGCGGTCGTTTTTCACTCCTGCCGGGCCGGATATTTTGTTATTATTCGTCTCGGTCATCGGGTGCGTCCTGCTACCGGCCGGCGCGGATCGCCGGCCGGCATCATGGTATGGCACCGCTCCCGCGATGCAAACCACAACCCTGACCCGCGCGTGCGGTTGCAGGTTTCGTGAGGTGGTCGTCCATGCAGCAGAGAGTCCGCTGGTTCCTGATTCCGCTCGGCCTCGTCCTTGCAACGGCCTGGCTCGGCTGCGGCGGCGACAAGGTTCCCGGCCCACTGGCCATGGACCCGGATGAGACCGAACGTTGGGAGATCGCCCTCGTCGAATGGCGTATCGAAAAGAACGAAGCCTTCAGCGACCCCCAGCTCAGTCCGTTGCCGAACGATGTACGCGAAGAATTCGAGGGGCTCGACTACTATTTTCCCGCTGCGGAATTCCGGTACCGCCTGCCGCTCGTGGCTTCGGCGACGGCCGATACGGTGGAGCTCAACCTGCGCAAGGGCGAGACGGCCGCTTACATCAATAGGGGTCAAATCCGCTTCCGGCACGGCGATCAGACCTGCGAACTGACGGTCTACCGCTCGCTCCAGGGCAATCCCGACGCGCTCTGGCTGCCGTTCTACGATCTGACCAACGGCGAGGACACCTACCGGGGGGGGCGCTACCTCGATCTGGATCTCGCCGCCGACGGCACGGTCGAAGTGGATTTCAACAAAGCGTACAACCCGCTCTGCGCCTACGACGTCGAACGTTGGAACTGCGTCCTGCCGCCGGCGGCCAACACGGTGGCCCTGCGCGTCGAGGCCGGCGAGAAACTGCTCGACGGAGCCAAACCCTGAGCGGATTGAACTCCGAGCAGACCACACTTTGAGCGGCGGTCATGGGCGACATCCTGCAAACGGTCGGTGGATGGATCTGGTTCGCCATCTGGGCCGTGCTGCTGATCGGTTCGACGTTCCTGGTCTACGTCGGCATCGGGGGCACGTTCGTCGTCCTGGGATTGGCGTTCGTGCACGCCCTGGTCACCGGTTTCGCTCCAATCGGCTGGCCGCTGCTCGGCGTTCTGGCGGGGATCGCGGTTCTGGGAGAGGTCATCGAATTCATCCTGGGGAATTTCTACGCGGTCGGGCGGGGCGCGAGTGCGCCCGGCGCCATCGGTGCCTTTCTGGGCGGAACCGTGGGTGGTCTGTCGCTGATGGCGGCGCTGCCGCCAATCGGTGCCGTCATGGGGAGTTTCGCCGGTGCCTTTATCGGCGGAGTCCTCGGTGAGTGGTGGCGGCAGCGACGCCTGGAGCCGAGTCTACGCATCGGATCCCACGCCTTTGTCGGCCGGGTCCTGGCGATCGTGGTCAAACATGCGCTGGGGCTCGCGATGGTGGCGCTGGTCTTGCGGGTGACAGTTCCAACGTCTTGAAAATTAACTAGTTAGCGCAGCAGAGTACCATGCCTAGCACTAATGTCTAACAATAGTCCAGATATTATCTATATTAATACTTGACATAAATTAGATTGAACTTATCCTATTCCCCGCGACCAATGCCACACCGCCAGTCGTAGAGCCGTCGCTGACCAAGGCGCGGGCGGTAAGGTGGCGCCGCCCGAACGGGTGAGGTTCGATCGGATGCGTTCGGCCGATCGCCTCACCGGAACGAAGACCGTCCGACGAACACGTCGGTTAAGAATGAAAGGATTGTGCCATGAACCGTATGCTCAACCTGACCCTGATTGGGGTACTATCCACCGCGCTGACCTTTGGTCTGTCCGGCTGCAGCGATGACGATGACAATCCAACGCGGCCGCCCGTTGCTGAGAAGGCGCTGCTGCGTGTCGTGCATGCGTCGCCGGACGCGCCGGCCGTCGATCTCTACGTCAACGACGGCAGCCAACCGCTGATCCAGGCCCTTGGCTACGGCGCCACGAGCGCCTACCTCGAAATAACGCCCGCGACGTACACGATCCAGCTACGCGCACATGGCGCCGACCCCATGAGCGAGCCGGCGTTCAGCGTGCAACTGGCCGTCACGGCTAGGCAACAGATCACGGCGGTGGCGGCCGGTCTGCTGGGCAGCGGCGCGGCGGACGACCGCTTCCGTATCTTGGCGCTGGTCGAGGATTTCGGCGATCCGGGAACCGGCAATGCGGCCGTGCGAATCGTCCACGCGGCGCCGGATGCGCCGTCGGTGGCCCTCGATATCGGCAATGACGGCGCGCCGGAGTTGGTCGGATTCTCCCGGTTCGCCGAGACCGGACCGGCCGGCGTTCCCTTGACCGCCGGCACTCCACTGCGGGTTGGCGTCTGGGCGGGCGAACCGCTGGCGCGGGCCTCGGTCTTCACCACGCCGTCGTTGCCCGCCGGCGCCAACCTGTTCCTGATCGCGACGGGTCTGCTGGGCGACGATCCGGCCGGGACCGGCTTCAGCCTCTTGGCCATCGGTCCGACTGGTTCGATCGGATTCATTCGCCAGGACGCCAAGGCGACGGTCTACGCGTTGCACGGCAGTCCGGACGCTCCGCCGGTTGCCATCGACGCCAATGGGGTCGAGGTCGTCAGCTCGCTGGCTTTCGGCGGTCTGAGTTCGGCGCTCGCGGTCTGGCCGGGCGCTTACGACTTGGATTTCCGCGCGGCCGGCACGTCCGCGGTCGCGGCCAGCGCCGCGACTCCGTACCTCGAGCCGGGCGTGCAATACCTTGCCATAGCGACGGGCTTTCTGGGCGGCTCGCCGGCGTTCCAACTGTTGCCGCTCGCCGATGCCTTCACCGGTTCGCCAACGGACGCGCTGGTGCGGGTCGTGCACGCGAGTCCCGACGCTCCGGCGGTCGATGTGGGACCGGTCGTCGACGGCTCGGTTGCGGCGGTCGGCTCCTATACCAACCTTGCCTTCGGACAGGCGAGCGCCGCCGCCGGCACCGCCTTGCCGGTCGGCAACCTGACTGTCGGCGTGGCAGCTACCGGAACGGTCACGCCGGTGGCGAGTTTCGATGTCACGACGGCTGCTGGTTTGCGCGCCTTCGCAGTCGCGTGCGGCAGCCTGGGCGGCACGGGCGAGAGTTTCCGGTTGGTGCTGGTGGTGGCCGGCGACGACAATTGGGCTGCGGTGCAGGTGCTGCCCAACCGGTAACCAGACGCATCACAAGCGACAACAAGATGTGGGATCGACGAACCCGGTCTCTGGGAGGCCGGGTTCGTCTATCTAGGCGACGCTTGACCCCAGGCCATGTCACGATTGGCGGCGACGGCCCAGTCGCTGCGACTGACAGCGATCAGCCCGAGTGACCATTCGTCGCCGAAGACACGACAGCCAGCCAGCACGGCCTCGCGGGCGCTGTCCCCGGCCGCCATTCTCTCGTAGACCAGGCGGGCCATGGCGTGGCGGATGATCTCCTCGCCATGGCCGGTGCAGGCGACCGCCCCGGCCGGTCCCGCGTATAGTCCGCAGCCATAGATCGGCACGTCGCCGACGCGGCCGTACAGCGTCAATCCGGTGCCGCCGGTGGAGAGCGCGGCCGCGAACGTCCCGTCGGCGGCCCGCACGACCGCGCCCACGGTGTCGGACGGCTCCACGCGCGGTGGGACGGAGCCGGCGGGGTCGACCGCGGCGGCTTCCGGCGGCGGCGTCGGATAGTTCCAGGCCGCGCGCCAGTCGAACGCGTCGTAGCCGCCCCCGGCGCGGCCCTCCAGCAGCAGCGCCAGGCGCCGCCGGTAGTTCGCGAGCGCTTCGTCGCAGAGCGGCACCTCGTCGGCGAAACCCCGCCGGTGGGCGAAACGCGTTGCGCCTTCGCCGGCCAGCAAGCGGTGCGGCGTGGCGAGCACCTCCCTGGCCACGAGCACGGGATTGCGTACGCGTTCGAGCGCGGCCACCGCGGCGAACTCGCCGTCGGCAGTCATCACCGCCGCGTCCATCTGGACGGTTCGGCCGTCCAGGCGCACGTGGGCGCCGGTGCCGGCGTTGAAGCGACAGATGTTCTCCAAGTGCACGACGGCCGCGCAGGCTGCATCGAGGGCGCCACCTGGCGCGGCGGCGCCGGCCCGCGCGGCGTCCTCGCAATCGCTCGACCACTCCGGCGGCGAGCCCACGCCGCCATGCGTGACGACCACGACGCCGGCGCCGGTCGCCCCGGCCAGCGTAGTCGGTCCCATCGCTGCGGGGCGCGCGTCGGGCGCGGTCGCCAGCAACGAACCGCCCAGGATGGTGACCATAAGCGCTGGCCATCGCTGCATGTGTTGAACCTTTCGCCGCTGGCCCTTCCGGAACGGTCCGGGTCAGAGCCAGTCGAGGTTTCGCGCGAGCAGGAGCAAACCGAGGATGCCGAGCAGGATGCTGACCAGGCGCCGGAACAACGCCTCGGAGAGCTCCAGGTGGATTCGCTGGCCGAACCAGGCGCCGGCGAGCGCGACGGGCAACAGGACCAGGCCCGACCACAGCCGCGGCGCCGTGAGCAACCCCTGGGCGGTGTAATTCACGACGCGCAGGATCGTCATCGCCGCGAACAACGCCATCAGATTGCCGCGGAACAGGTGCTTGGGCAACCCGGAAAGATGATGGTAGACGATCACGGGTGGGCCGCCGGTGCCGAACAATCCCGTCAAGGCGCCGGCGAGCAACCCGACCGGCAGCGCGGCCCACCGCGGCCAACGGATCGCAGCATGGTTACGCAAACTCAGAAACAGCGCCGAAACCAGCAGCAAAAAGACGCCGAGCGCGGACAGCACGAGGCCCGGCGACCCGACCTTCAACACGCGCGCGCCGACCGTCACGCCCGGCAGGATGCCGATCAACAGGGCTCCGGCTTCCCGCCAGCGGATGGCGCGCCAGGCGCCGATGGTCACGCCCAGTTCGGCCGGCAGGTTCACGAGCAGCAGCAGGACGACCACGTCGCGGATTTCGGGATAAACCAGCGCCAACGCGCCGACTGCGATAAGGCCGGAGCCGAATCCGAAGACGACGTAGATGATCTGCGCGACCAGGACAACGGCGCTCGTCGCGGCAAACTGCCACCAGGATGTGAATACGAACTCGGGCATGGCGCCATAGAATAGGCGCGGCGAAGACTCGGCACAACCGCGGGTTCAAGCCGGTCGGTCCGGCGGTTATTCGTAATCGCTCCTGCCGGCGCTGACGCTCGCGGCATAGGCTGCGCTGTCGGCGGCGGCCGCTTCGACGTCGTCGGCGACCGCAGCGGCGGCTGGATCCAACGGCACCAGGCGCATGTACATACGGTAACGATTCAAGATTTCCTCGACATACCGGACCGTCTCGTTCCCGCGGTAGTAGCCGTGGCGGGTCTGGTCGTACCAGCGTCGTTGGGCCAGCCAAGGGAGCGTTTCAGCCAGCGCGCCTTCCCAGCGGTTCGGATCCCAGTCCACGTCCATCGCCAGCCGCCGGGCGTCGTTCAGGTGGCCGATGCCGGCATGGTAGGCCGCCAGCGTGAAACGCACGCGTTCGAGACTGTCCAGGTAGGCGAATCCGTTCCAGGTGCGCGCCATCAAGCGCAGGCCGGCGCGCAGATTGGCTTCCGGCACGAAGAGGCTGTCCGCCTGCGCGCCGGCGAACCGCGGGATCACCTGCATCAGTCCCTGGGCGCCGGCTTTGCTGACGGCGAGCGGATAGAAGCGCGATTCCTGATAGATCAGAGCGGCGACGAGCCGCCAGTCCAGGTCATGCGCGGCGGTCTGCTGGCGGATCAACTCATCGAACCGCGAGATGCGGCCGCTCTTGTCCGGCCGATCGACATCCTGTTGGAACGAGCGGATGGTCCGCGGGTTGCGGAAATAACGATCGTAGATGATGCCGTAGGTCTGGCTGCGCTGTTCGCCGCCGCCCGGCAGCAATTGGAGGTTGTCGCGCAGATATGCGTTCAATTCGGCACGCAATTCCGGGCTGTTGCGCCGCACCAGCCAGACCACCGGTCGGCGCTCGCCCAGCACCGGGCCCAGCCGGATGTCTCCTTCCAGGTAGGCGCGCACCGCTTCGATGAGCACGTCATCGGCGACAGTGGCGGCCAGTTCTCCGCGCGACACCCTGGCGATCAGCTCCTCGGCCTCGACCAGGGGCAGGCTCGGTTGGATGGCGATGTCGATCTTGTGGCGATCGCGCCAGCGGATCAGCTCGCCAAAGAAGGGATCGTGCGATGGCACCGTAATCGTCAAACCCGCCAAAGCCTCGAGCGTCGTCGGCCGCGGATCCTGGGGAGCCAGCACCACGACCTTGTGGACGAAGTTGACCGGCCTGGTCGCGTCCACATACTGCTCCAACTCGCCGGTCGCGGTCAGACCGGCGCAAATCACATCGCCGGCGCCGCTGTTGAGCAGACTGATCACGTCTTCGCCCGGCTCGGGAATGACCACTTCGAGGGCCAGGCCCAGGCCTCTGGCGAAGCGCTGGCACAGTTCGTAGTCGAAGCCGGCCTCGCCGCCGCGGTGGACGAAGTAGCTGGTCGCGTTGTACCGGGTCAGCATGCGCAAGGTGCCGCTGCGTCTGATCTCAGGCAGGTCATGGCTGACCATCGGGTAGGCAACGGCGGGGATCTGCCGGTCCGGACCGCCATAGCGGCCGAAATCCTCGATGCGCTCGCAAGCCGCCAGTACGAGCAACGCCAGCCACAAGGTGGCCGCGTGGCGGATCAGCGCGATCGGCTGCAGGCGGTTATTTTTCATGGGATGAAAATTTCTCATGTTTTTGATATAATGTCCAGGCATGCTCGTTGTGAACCGAGGGCCGGTGACAATTGGTCCGTGGTGTTGTGGTGCCCGTCGGCCCTGAACGAACCTTTAACCGGCTAATTTTCAAGGAGTTACCATGAAAGCCAGGTTCTTGCTTGGAGCCCTGGTTGCGATGCTGCTCACGATCGGAGTGGCGTCGGCCAAGGTTGACAGTGCGGAGGAATTTCTCGCGATCGTGCAGCAGAGGGTCGACAGCGGCGAGTTGACCGCCGAAGAAGCCTTGTTGTTGAAATTCCACTACGCGTTCGACCGGGAGCAGTTGCCCGAAGACTTGCAGCCGACCTGGCTGGCTCCCATGAAGTGCGGCACTCCGCTGATCATCGAGTTGGAAGCCCTGCGGGGGAATCTGCGCGGCGACATCCTCGCGACCATCGAGGGATATTTGGCGCCGCCGGAAGGCAGCCGCGCCGTGTACATGAGCCCCCTGAACAATTTCCGCATCACCTATGAGACCAGCGGCCAGCACGCCGTGCCCGCCGGCGATGCCAACAGCAACGGCGTGCCCGACTGGGTCGAGCTGATGGGCGAGTACTTCGAGTACGTCTTCGATTTCGAATGCAACCAACTCGGTTTCCAATCGCCGCCGATCGGCGCCCTGTACCCGTACATGAGCGTGTCGCTCGAGAGCCTTTCCGGTATCTACGGCTATACGCAGGTCGTCTCCTCGGTCAACGGCATGACCCGCATCGTGCTGCACAACAACTACGTCGGATTTCCACCCAACGACGATCCTGACGGCGACCAGCTCGGCGCCGCCAAGGTCACCATCGCGCACGAGTTCAAGCATTCTACCCAATACGCCGGCAGCCGCTGGTCCGAGGGCGACTGGGTCGAGGGCGACGCCGTGTGGATGGAAGAGATCGCCTACCCGGCGGCGAATGACTACCTGAACTACCTCTCGTCAGGTAGTCCGATTTCGTCACCCGCCACGACGTTGAATGGCAACTACGAAGACTGCGTGTGGCAGCACTATCTGAGCGATACGCACGGCATCCCGATCATCGTGGATTTCTGGATTTGGCGAAAGACCCATCAGGGTCAAGGCGTGATCGATTCTTACGATCAGATGATCATCAATTACGGAGCGAGTTTGCAGAGCGCCTGGAACGAGTTCACCGCCTGGAACTTCGCGAGCGGCGTCCGTTGGCTCGAAGATCAATCTTACGCTGAAGGCTTCCGTTATCCCACCGGCAGCGCCCAGCGCACGATGACCTCCTATCCGAGCAGTTACAACAGCTCGGTCGCGCGGCTCGCCGCCAACTTCATCCGCTGCCTGAATGTCAACAGCCCCGGCTATGCGGCCAAGGTCACCTTCAGCGCGACCGCGGGCGAGCGGATCACGCTGGCCGCGGTCGTTAACCACTCGTATGTCGAATACACCGGCGCGTACTATCTCATTCCGCTCGACAGCAATAACCAGGTCGAATTCATCGTGCCGTACGATCTCGACGGTGTGTACTCGGTCGGGTTCGTCGTCGGCAACGCCAACAAGATCGGCGTCAACCAGAGCTATTCCATCTCGGTGGAGTTGGTGCCGTTCGAAGTCGACGTCGCCGACGGTTTGACACCGCAGTTGACAATCGCGGGCAACTATCCCAATCCCTTCAACCCGAGCACCAACATCAAGTTCGCCTTGGGCACTCCGGGTCGCGCTCAGCTGGAGATCTACGACGTCTCCGGCCGCAAGGTGAGGACCCTGCTCAACGCGACACTGGGTGTCGGCGAACATACCGTCCAGTGGAACGGGCTCGGTGACGACGGTCACGGCATGCCCTCGGGAACCTATTTCGCGCGCTTGAGCAGCGGCGACCAGATTTCCAGCCACAAGCTGCTGCTGGCCAGGTAGACAGCGGCAGCCATGCAATCCCGCCCGGTTGCCGAGCCGCCAAGGCTGTGGCAACCGGGCGTCTGCTACCCGCACCGCACAACTCCGGCGTCCGGGCCGGGCGACGGCCGCGCGAGCTGTCGCCGACCTGTCGCGGAGGTGCCATGGATGACGTGAGGATTCACATCGGAACGCTGGTGGCCGATCTCCAGCTGCCTCATGCGCAACAGCTCAAGGAACGGCGGCAAGCACTGCGGTCGCTGATCCAGCGGCTTCACAATCGCCGCCTTGCGGTCGCGCAGGTCGGACCGCCGGACTTGCATCAGAGGGCATTCCTGCTGGTCGGCGCCGTCGCCGGATCGCAGGGCGTTCTGGACGAGCTGTTGGCCGCCGCCGAGCGCGTCATCGTCGAGAGCGAGTTTACCATTGCCGACTTGCGTCGCGACGTCCGCCAAGATTCCTTCTCCAGTCTGCAAGGGATGTGAGCCGAGGAAAGGACGCTGCGTTGCCTTACCAGCCGCTGCAAAGTCCGTCGCCGCAGAGTTCCGCCTATCGTCGCCCGGACGGCACGTGGCGGCCGCCCCGCCAGGAGGGCTTGGCGCGCGTGCTCGCCAAGGCAGGGTACGGCGCCCGGCCGCGCACAAGCGCGATCATCTGCGCCGGTCGGATCACGCTCGCCGGTCAGGTCGTGCGGGACCCTGGTTGCGCCGTTGGTCCTGACAGCGTGATCCATCTGGACGGCGAACCGCTGCGCGAAGCGCCGCGGCACTTCCTGGCCCTGAACAAACCGACCGGCTTCGACTGCCGGACGCTGCGCGAAAGCGAACGCTGCATCGGCGGGTTGCTGCCTCCCGACCTGGTGGGTCTCGAGCCGGCGGGTCGACTCGACAGCCGAGCCCGCGGACTACTGGTCCTCTCGAACGACCTCTGGTGGAACTCGCAAGTCTCGGAAAACCCGGATCTGCCGAAGTGTTACGACGTCCTGGTTGCCGGATCGCTAACGGCCATGGATCTGGAGGAGATCGGCGAGTGTCTGCATCGTCTGTCCCGCCGCCAGAACAGAATAGCCTCGTTTGAAGTCGTCGCGATGCTCGAACAGCGCAGCCTGGTGAGGCTCGAAGTGCGCGGCGGCCATTCCCGCGACATCCGCGGCGTCTTCGTGGCCGCGCGGCACCCGGTGCTGCGCCTTGTCCGCACCTCGCTTGGGCCAGTGGATCTGCAGGATCTCGCTAACGGCCAGCACCGGCGCTTGACCATGACGGAGATCCGGTCGCTCATCAGGCTCAACCTAGCGTGACGGCGACGCCGCCCGCTGTCCGCGGGCGGCGTTCATGGTGTGTGTCTTTACTATTGCCGGTCAAACTGGTCCGGCCGCCGGCTGGGCGTGTCAGACGTACTGCCGCACGACCGCCTTCGTCGCCGCGCCTCGGTCGGCGATGGCGTGCAACTGGTAGTCCTGGGCGTCGAGCCGCGCCGCGGCGGCTTGGCGGTCACCCGACACCAGCCCATGCAACCGGGCGACGACCGACCGCAACTGGCTGGCCTGAGCGCTGAGCTCTTCGGCTGCCGACGCTGATTCTTCGGCATTGGCTGCCGCGCCCTGGGTCGTCTGATCGAGCTGACCGACCGCCTTGGTGATCTGGTCGATGCCGAGCGCTTGTTCTCGGGCGGCGCCGGCGATGCTGTCGACCTGGCTGGCGACCTGCGCCGAGTTGTCAGCCGTCGCTTGGAACGCCGAGCGCGTCTTTTCGGTGACCTGCACGCCGCGTTCGGCGTGCGCGACGGACTCCTCGATCAACCCGCTGGTTTCCTTGGCGGCGTCGGCCGCCCGCTGGGCCAGGTTGCGCACCTCTTCGGCCACGACGGCGAAGCCCTTGCCGGCCTCGCCGGCGCGAGCCGCTTCGACGGCGGCATTGAGTGCCAGCAGGTTGGTCTGGAATGCGATCTCGTCGATGGTGCCGACGATTCTCGCCGTCTGGTCGGCGCTGGTCTTGATCGTGGAGATGGCGCTGACCATTTCCTCCATCGAAGCCAGCCCTTGCTTGACGACCTCCTGCGCCTGCTGCATCAGCTCCTGGCAGCGATCGGCGGCGGTGGTCGTGTTGCGCACGTTCGCGGACATCTCCTCGAGGCTGGCGGAAGTTTCTTCGACCGCCGCCGCCTGTTCACTGGATTGTTCGGCGAGAGCCACGCTGGCGTTGGAGATCTGCGCCGCCGCGGAGGAAGTCTGCTCGCTGCCGGCGTTCAAGTCGGCGATCATGGCGTTGACGGGTCCGGTCACGCTGCGCGCCACCAGGAATACCACTGCGGCAACCGCCAGCATCGAAATCAGCGTGATCACGATGCCATAATTCCGCAGCTCCCGAGACGCGGCATAGATCTGCGATTCGTCCAGGGCGACAGCGTAGAGCCAACCGTGCACGGTGTCGGTCGAAAACGCGGATTGCCGAGGGATCCCGTTGAAGACATAATTGAGATGACCGTTCTTCTGCGCCATGATCTGCTTGCCGAAGTCCCACTGCGTGATCTTCTGATCCAGGATCAGTTCCTTGCGGGGATGGGCCAGGAACGTGCCGTCGTGGTCGCAGATGTAGACGTAGCCCGTGGCGCCGACCTTGATCGGATCGACGATGCCGGCGGTGAAGCGGCCCAGGTCGACGATGCCGATGACCGCCGCGCCGGTATTGCGATGGTTTTCATCGAGCACGGGATAGCAGATCACGAAACTTGGCTGCCCGGTGACGCGGCTCCGGAGGGCGGTCGAGTACGCCACCTGTCCGGTTCGACGGCAATCCCGGAAATATTCGCGGTCGCTGATGTCGAGCACGCCAACCGACCCGTCGGTGCTCGATGCGACGGCTACTCCGTCGGGGCCGATCAAATGCAGGCCCTCGTAGTCGACCGTCCGGCGCGCCATATTCCGCAGGAGCGTTTCGGCTGCTGCGATCGTGGCCGGATCCGGAGCGGTGGCCGCGGCGCGCAGGGCCGGCATCTCGCTCCAGCGTGCGACGTCCAGGTCGCGGTGCTGCAGCCACGTCGTCACCTGGTCCATGACGACGCGGTTCAATTGATGCATTTCGGCCTGCACGCTCTGCTCGAGCGCCTGGCCGGCCTTATACGTGCTGAACCCGAGGTATACCGAGAACGCCACCAGCACGGCGCCGATCGTCGGCACCAGGAATCGGTTCTGTAGATTGAGCTTCATGATCGGCTCCCAATACGTCGAAGACCTTGCCGTGCTTGGACTGAGTCGTTCTAACGCCAGAGAACAACCCGGTTGCCAAGACTGAGTTTCTGCGACTGAATATCGCCGATGTAAGGGTGGACTTTAGTGCATTTAGACTTGTCCTTACGACGCCGGCGGTCTACGATCCGTTCTCTAATATCCGTTCCATTGCTTGCGCTCTCTGCCCGGTTCTCCGTTCCCAACCCAATCCGGGCTCGTTCGCTGAATCCTATTTACCTGGATAACAAGCCGATCTCAAGGAAAGCGCTTAATGCGGATATTGCCAGGCTTCATCAGGATAATCCTGATCTGGAGGTGATCCTGTTGTCGGATAAGATGGTCAGGTTCAAGGATAT
>JAQULN010000024.1 GCA_028718575.1 Candidatus Krumholzibacteriia bacterium
AAATGATTTTGAGCGCAAGATTCTTCACGGTAGGGGCCGCTCCCCCGGCAGACTGAGAAACTGGCCGACCTGGATCCGATCCGATGGCAGATTGTTGTGCCGGCGGATCTCCGGCACGGTGGTCGCATGCCGCTGGGCCAGCCGCCAGAGGTTGTCGCCCCCCTGGACGCGATACCGTTGCGACCACGCCGCCGACTGCGCCTGGGCAAGCACCGCGGACTTGTCATCACAGAACGCAAGGATGCCAGCGGCCAGCATTTCGGCCAGTCGCTGGCGGCCCTGATCGCTGGCCAGCAGGCGCCGGTCCTGCGGATTCGAGAGGTAAGCCAACTCGACCAGCGCCGACGGCATGGCCAGAGAGCGCAGAACCTGAAAGCGCGCCTGTTTGACCCGGCGTGTCGGCAGTTCCGCGGCCGTGGCCGTCGCCAGAAGCGATTCCGCCAGGCGGCTCGATCGGCGCAACACGCGGGTCATGTGCAGATCCATGAGAATCGCCAACACCGTATCGCTGGTGCGCTCGGAGGGCGACAGCCCCACCAGGTCGGCGGCGTTCTCGCGCTCGGCGAGTTCCTCCGCTTCCCGGTCCGTGGCGCCCTGCAACGACAGGAAATAGACTTCCATGCCGCGCATATTCGTATCCCTGTGCGTGTTGCAGTGCAGAGACACGAACAGATTCCCTTTGGCGGCCGCCGCCCGTTGCACCCGTTCGGCCAGGCTCGGATACCAATCGACCTCTCGGGTCAAGACGGGCTCGTAGCCCGGCATCGCGGTCAGGATCCTGCTCAATCTCAGACCGACGTCCAGCACGATATCCTTTTCCTGGAGCCCGGCGCGGATCGCGCCCGGATCGAGGCCGCCGTGACCGGGGTCGATGATCACGCGAAAGGCGCCGGACGTCGCCGGTGCCGCCGGTAGCAGAGGGTCGCGCACGTCCGTTGCCGCTGCCCGCTGAATATCAAGCACCACACGGTCGGGCCGTCCGTCCGCGGCGGGCAGCGCGAACGCCCGGTAGTCGACCATCGCGACCAGATCGATGACGACCTGGGCGCGCTCGCGGTTTTGATTGCAGCGGATCCGCTGCACCAGTCCGTCTTCGATCGACACCGTCATCGCGTCGAGGAGCACCGCCGACGGCACATTCACGGCAAGCCGCGGCGGTCCGTTCAACGCTTTCACCGCGTAGCTTGCGGGTTGTGCCAAATCCAGGACGACCCGCGTGTACGTCGGCGCCGAATACCAGCGTACGCGCAGGATCTCGCTGGCGTCGGCGGCCATCGCCGGCAGCGACAGACAACACACAACGCACCACCAACCCAGGAGCCGGCGGCTGTGCGAAGCGGTCGACGAGGCAGTCCTATCGGGCATCGCGGCAAGCATCCTGACCAGTCGGCCGGCGGGGAATTCCGCTGTATCGCCGATTGCGCGGAAGCCTAACGTAGCGAGGCGTAGGTGTCCAGGATATAGGTCAGAGGATTGACGGCGCGCCCGCCGACCAGCACTTCATAGTGCAGATGCGGCGCGGTGGAACGCCCCGAGCTACCCGACAGGGCGATGACCTCGCCACGAGCCACGTGCTGCCCCTTGGCAACTTTGGCTTCCTGGAGATGGCCGTACACGGTCACGACTCCGCCGCCATGGTCGATCTTGACGAGTCGTCCCAAGCCGCGTTGTTTCTCGACGGTCGCCACGATCCCGTCGGCCGTGGCGCGCACCGGCGTGCCGAGGGGCAGGCTGAAATCGAGGCCCCGGTGGAACGCCTGCTGGCCGGTGAACGGATCGCGCCGTATGCCGAATCGCGAACTGATCCAGCCGATATCACTAGGGCGAATCGACGGGATGCGATCCCGCACCGCCTGGCGCGCGGCGAGCGAGTCGAGAATCGTCGACATGCCCCGCCTCTGGATCCGAGCCTGGCGCAGCATCAACTGCAAATCAGACATCTGAGACGAATGCTTGGAAATTTCGACCGACGACGACAGCGGTCCGCGGCCGCCGACGCCGGCAGCTCGCACCTGGTTGTCCAGCGGTTCAAGGTCCACGACCGCGGCGAGCATCTGCTGATAGCCGAACACCGCATCCAGATCGCTCTGCAGCATCGCCATGCGCGTCTGGAACAACGCCATGTCCCGCTCCAGTTGTTCGTTCTGCAGAACGATCGGCGATCCGCCCGGTCGCCAGGCGACGCCTAATGTCAAGTCCAGGGCGTAGAGTCCGGCGCCCAGCAGCAAAAGGCATAAAAGTCCACCGATCGGCAACACAATCCACGCGGGGATGAGCAACGTGCGGCTCGGTCCATCGCCAGCGGGGAGATAGAGGAAAGAATAACGTCTTTTCAAATTCATCACGTCGTTTCGCTCACGGCGGGGTCCTCCTGACCTCGACTTAGCGGCTACATTCGCCGCAGACCGGTGATCTGTCAACCACGGAACGACGGCCAATCGTGCAAAACGCCCGCGCGGACGACTGCCCGTTACCGATCCTATCCAGTGACAGCAAGAAACAAGCCCGGACAGGGAGGCATCGATAGGCCAAGGCGGAAGCGAAGCCGACAGGTTGCGGCACAGCTGCCGGTCACAATTCGCTGCAGTAGTAGTCGAACAGGAGCTCGTGGCCGACCGTCCCGCGCATCTTGGCCAGGGCGCGCTCCTTGATCTGGCGAATGCGCTCGCGCGTCAAGCCCATCCGCTCACCGATGGTTTGCAGCGTCTGCGCTTCTTCGAAGCTGAGGCCGAAGTACTGGATGATGACTTCCGCCTCGCGCTTGCTCAGGACCGCGAGCGCGCGGCGCACATCCTCCCGCAGGCCTCGCATCAACACTTCGTAATCCGGCGGTTGCTGAGTGTCGTCCGCCAGCGTCTCTCCCAACGGGCGGTCGTCCCCCGTGGCGCCGACTTCGTCCAGCCCCATCTCGACCCGATCGGCGGCTAGCGCGTGCCGGACGTCGGCGACTTCCACCTCCAGCCGCGTTGCGATCTGCGCAGCATCCGGATTGGGTACTCCCTCGGACTGCAGGACCGCGCGCGTGCGATGGATCTTGATCAGCAGTGCGGTCTGATTCTGCGGCAGGCGCACGGTGCGAGATTTGTCGAGCAACGCCTGCATGATGGCTTGGCGGATCCACCAGACGGCGTACGAGATGAACCGATAGCCGCGCGTCTCGTCGAATCGGTGCGCCGCCTTCAACAAGCCGAGGTTGCCCTCGTTGATCAGGTCGGACAACTGCAGTCCCTGGCCCGTGTACCGCTTGGCCACCGAGACCACGAAGCGCAGGTTGGCGCGGACGAGTTCGCGCAACGCGTCTTCATTGTTATGGCGGATGCGCACGGCAAGGTCGTATTCCTCTTCGCGGCTCAGCAGCGGATAGCGATTGATGTCGCGAAAGTAGACCTCCAAGCCCTGCTCGTGCGTGGCGGGAAACATGTTTCGCCTGCCGGCCATGGCTCGCCCTTTCCGTCCTGTGGGGCTCTGTCAGTCGGCGCGCGCGGTCGGTGTCACTGCAGGGTTCCCGCGTCGCGGGGTGTCACCTGGACGAATCGTTCCGTCGTCCCCGTGCGTACCAGCACATGCAAAACGTCTCGACTTCCGGCGAGCGCTGCTCGCGCCGCCTTCCAGGCAGCCAGGTCAGGCAACTCCCTGTCCTGGATCGCGACCAGCACGTCCCCGGGGCGGATACCGGCTTCCGCGCCGGGTCGTGCCGGCTCTACAGCAACGACCATCAGACCCTTGTCAGTATTGATACCTAATGTCTCCTTTATTCGCAACAGGCGGGGATCCGTCCCCGCGAGATCCGCGACGTCAAGACCCAGCCAGTTGGCGCCGCTATGCGCCTCGACTTGCTGCAAGTCCAACTCGACCAGGGTGATTTGCAGCTCGAGGCGACGTTCATCCCGTTCGACGACGCAAGTCAATTGCCGGCCCAGCGGCGACTCCGCAACCAGGAACTGGAGTTGTCGTTGCGTGGCGACCGGATGTCCGCCGAACGACACGACCCGATCGCCGCTCTGCAATCCCGCCGCGGCCGCCGGCGAACCCGGAACAATGGTATCGAACAGAACGCCGCCGGGTGTGTCGTAGGCTGCTGCTCCCAGCCAGCCCCGGATCACCCGGCCCTGTGCGGCCAATTGTTCGTAGATCAACCGCGCCAGTCGGCTGGGCACGGCGAAACCGATTCCCTGTCCAGCCGTGTTGACGGCCGTGTTGACCCCGATGACCCGCCCCTGCAGGTCGACCAGAGGGCCACCGCTGTTGCCGAAGTTGATGCTGGCGTCGGTCTGCAGGAAATCCTGGTAGCGAGGCGTCAAACCGTGGATGTTCAGATCGCTGCGTCCGGTGGCGCTGAGGATGCCCACAGTCAGGGAACCTTCGAGATTACCGAACGGGTTGCCTACGGCGACGACCCAGTCGCCGACTTCCAGCGCGTCAGACGATCCGAACTCCAGGTACGGCAACTCACGGGATCGGGGATCGATGCGCAACAGCGCCAGATCCGTCAACGGATCGCTGCCGACCAGTTGAGCGGTAAATTCCTCGATCTCGCCGGGGAAGCGCACGTAGATCACGTCGGCACCAGCGACGACGTGATGGTTCGTCAGGATCTCGCCGCGCGGGTCGACAACGAAGCCGGAACCCGTGCCGGGGTTTTCGAAACGGCCGCCCTCACCGGCTCGATCCGGGAAGAAACGGCGATACATCTCCTGCAACGGAGTACGATCGACGCCGCCGGCACCGATCTGCCGCGTGATGCGGATCGAAACGACGGCCGGTCGGACGGCCTGACCAACCGCCACGAACGGCGAGCGCGGGAAATCGGCATTGACCGTAACCGGCGCAGCAGGACACGACGGTACAGCAACGAACGCGCTGAGCAACCAGGCTGCGCAAACGGCCGCCAGTGCGAGGCGACCCGCCCCCAGGGCGCAATGAGTCCGTCGCTTTGTTTGGGGATCTGCAGGAGCCCTCTTATGCCGGCGATTCGTCATACCCCGCTAATCCCATGGTTGATGTGGGGCGACGGCTGTACGATCCGGCGGCAAGGCGACCAGGGATATCGCCTCGATTGGTACATGAGCAGCATACCGGACGTTTCCGGCAGTGTCAACAAGAGTTCTCGGAATCAGCTCGGTCTGGCGGATCCTGATGTGGATCGGCGCCAGACTCGGCGGACAACAAACGGGCGGCCGCCGCCCCTATATCCGCCCCCGCGGCTTCGACAGGCGCCTCCGCCGGATCGACAGGAGATTTGGCCTGGGCCGATCCTTTGGCTTGTCGCTGCTGCCGAATCGCCTCGATTTCGACGACCTTGGCGGTCAGGTCGCGCTCGAGTTCCTGAATCCGGGCCACGGCGCTCTGGAACGCCTCATCGGCGCCGAAGTCCATACGCCCCTCGGCGACGGTGCTGTAGACATAACTGCCGAGTTCGGACAGTTGCCGCTCGATCTCGCGACTGATGCCGTACTTGTCGTACATCCGCACGCTGATCTTGGCCATCTCGCCGGTGCGATCGGCGGCCGACGAATACCACTCCCGCAGATGCAGTTTCACCTGGTCCATGATCGACATTGTAATCTTCCTTCCCTCGCCACCAGGAAAACGAGTTGCTCTCAGCCGATGCCTAACCTACAAATTGGGGGCCATGCAATGCAACCATTATGACGGCGCCGCCCGCGCGCTCTTCGTCGCCGACAGCCATTTTCGCGTCCGCCGGGACGCGGCCGAGCAGCGTCGATTCGAGCGCTTTGTCGACCTGTTGGACCGTTTCGCGGGTATTGGCGAGGTGATCTTGCTCGGGGACATCTTCGATTTCTGGTTCGACTATCCCCATTTCCAAATGAAGGGTTTCGAACCGCTGCTCGCCGCGCTGGACCGTGTGCGGGAGGCGGGTTCGCGGATTCATTTCGTCGGTGGCAATCACGACATCTGGGCAGCAGGGTACTTGCACCGGCGGTTGGGCACCGAACCCGCCGCCGGACCGCTGACGCTGGTGTTCGACGGCTGCCGAGTCCACTGCCTGCACGGCGACGGGTTGCTGGGGCGCGACTTTTTCTACCGAGGCTTTCGGCGTTTGGTACGGCACCCCGCCGGGGTCTGGTTGGCGAAATCCCTGCACCCGGAGTTGTTGTTTTCGCTGAGCACTTGGCTGAGCGGCACAAGCCGCCAATGCCCCCGCGACGAGGTCGCGGAAATCGAACGCAAAGTCGCCCGCTGGCTCGCCGCCCAGCGCAATCCCGCCTGGGATCTCCTGATCGTCGGCCACATCCACCACCGGTATACCGCCACCTGCGGCGGGCGCTCGCTGATCTGCCTCGGCGGCTGGCTCGACGACCTCAATTACGGCCTCTGGCGTGATGGCCGCTTCGAGCACTGCCGATTCGCCACGGCAGATGGCGAGCCCGAGTTACTCAGAAAAGATTCGAGCTAGAAGAAGAATTCGAGCGAGAACCGATGACCGGGATCCAGGGCGTCATCGCTGATATTCTCGAACGCGTAGCCGACACCGAACGACGCGTGACGGAATCCGACACCGGCCGTCAATCCCTGATTCTCATAATTGAACTTGTAACCGGCGCGCAGCGCGAGTTCCGGCACCAGTTTGAATTCCGCGCCGAGATGCGCTTTGTCTTCGCCATCGTTGTAGAAGCCGACATCGCCCGCGAGGGTCAGGCGGTAAGCCAGCACCCCGCTCTGCGGCGACCACGAACCACCGACGTTGACCGCCTTGGGCGGGTTGAACGGCTCCTGATTGATGGTCATCTTGCCGCCCAAGTTGGTGGCGCTGACTCCGAGCATGACCCCCGGCAAATGGCGGAGTTTCCAGGCCGCGAAGAAGTCGTACAGCAGGATCGTGCCGGAATAGATGTCGATCTTCTCGTAGGCGACCTTCCCTTGCATGCCGACGGCGAATTCGTCGCCGATCGCCCGGGCGTAACTCAGACCGAAAGCCAGGTCATAAGGCGAGAATGTCCCCTCTGGCACGCCAACGGTCTCGGCGCCGTACCGCTCGAGCTCGTCGGAGAAGAAACCGGCGAACGTCCGCCCGATCACGCCAAAAGGTCCTTGGTGCGCGAGTGCGACCGCCGTGTAGTCGAACGCCTGCAGCCATGTCTGCTGCTGCACCAAAAAGAATGTGCCTCCGTCGCCGAACGCCAGTCGGGCCGGGTTCCAATACGCCGCCGCCGCGCCGTCGGCGCTGGCGACTCCCGAACCTCCCATGGCCGCTTCCCGCGCGCCCATACCCTGCCGCAGAAACAGCAAGCCGGCATCGCCGGGAGCGCCGCCAGCCACGGCCGCAGCCGGCAAGGCGATCATGAGCAGGCACAGGATTCCCAGGCTATTGCAATAAGTCGTGTTCCGCATGGATATCCTTTCCGTTGGCGCACTGAACGGACGTGCCGCGCCGGCGCCCAGACTTCGGCTACTGACTCTAGCGTCTCGGCGCCGCTGCGGCAAGAGCCGTCGCGCTGCGCCACCTCGCCGCGGCGAGCCAGATCAACGCGTGACGGCAATGGTACGGACGCTCGTCTCTCCGTTTGCCTCGAGGCGGCACAGGTACAAACCCGATGCCACTCCCCGCATATCGATCTCCAGTTCGAAAGGCATATTGCCGAGAATCGGCGACTCGCCGGTATCTCGCACCCGTTCACCCTGCAAATTCAGGATCACCGCCCGCGCGCTGCCCGGGCGCCGAACCTGCCCGCGCACTCTCAGCACGTCCGTCGCCAGCGGCTGCGGATAGCAGACATGGCTGGCGGCAAGAGACGCCGGCTGCAATGCGACTGGATCGGTCAAGTTTCCCGCAGCCTCGCCTCGCCACGGAGATCCGCCATACATGGCGCCGTGAGCCGGCACCTGCAGTTGCGCGCCGGTACTGGGCCACTCCCAGCTCCGCAACCGAGTCACCGCTCGGGTCAACAGAACCGCTTGTTCGTTCTCGCCGCTGTTGGTCAAGCCGGTGATCTGGGGCACGGTGCCGGCCGCCATGAGCAGGAGTCGTTCATCGCTGGTGCCCTGAGCCAGGGTGACGATCGCTGGCGTCGCTTGGAGATCTGCCGGCCCTGCCACCGGCCAGCCCGGCGCGATCTCTCCCCTGGGCCCGGTAAGGTATAGCCGGCCATCGCGGGTAGAAAAGAGATGGTGGTACGAATCTGCGCTGAATCCCTCACTCCGGCGAGCGAAGAGCGCCAGCGGCTGGGCTCCGCTCGCCTGAACCGCCGGCGCCGGTCGCCGGGGCCAGCCAGTCCAGAGTGTGCCGCCGGCGGAAACCCGCCCGAGCAGATCGGCGCCGGTGTAAGCGCCGCCCGGCCCCAGCGGGCTGGTCGCGACCAGATCGATCGGCCAGAGTGGATGCACCTCCGCGCCGAGACTACTTACGACGACGGTCTGCCCGCGGCCAGCGGCGGAGGTCACCACGATCACCGCCGTAGCCGGCGAGAGCGGGTCCGTGGCACCGCCGTCGGTCGCGGTCGCGTTGGACGCTACCAGAGGTGGCTGGCTTCCCGGTACGAGATCGAGTGGCGCCTGCCACAGCACACTAGCCTTTTCCCCATAGGTCGTCGCGACCAGCGCGCCGTTGTTGTCGGCGGTTTCGATCGATGTGAAAAGTATACCGCCGAGCCGAACCGGCGGCGCGGTGGCACGTCCCGGCAGACCGACAGCCGGCGCGGCCTCGTCTCCTTGATGGTCGAAAAACCGCAGCTGATTTGCCATCGGGTTTGTTTCAGACCCCGGACTCACCACGCAGGCAATCACCGCGGCGTCCAGTTGGCCGGAGATGTCCAGAGGCACCAGCACCGGCGGGAGCAGGATTTCCAGCGCTGCGACGCGTCCCCAATCCGCCTCGCCGCTCCCGCTCGCCAGCGGTGTGCCGTCTGCACGAAATGCATAGAGACCTGCCGCAGAGGACAGCACAATTTCCAGTTCACTCGTGGTCGGATCGAATTGTCCGGCTGCGGCCGGCGGCAACCAGGTCACGAACTCCCCCAGTTCATCCGTGCCAACGGCCAGCGGCCTGAACGTCTCCGAATCACCGTCTTGGTCGACCCATTCGGCAAGATCCGCGGTCCAGGCGTAGACGCGCCCACTATCCGCAGCGGCGACGAAGACCGGTACGCCACTGGCGAAATCGCCGTCCAGCGTTGCGACGAGAAGATGGCTGCCCGTCATGTCCACACCGTCGAGATCCTTCGCCGCCAGCAATTGGATTCCCGCGTCGCCAACATCCTCGCGCCTGCAGCGGAACGTCATGGATTCACGGTAACGGATCCCGGCGTAGGTAGAATCTGTTCCCACGTGATAGACATAGAGCGAATCCAACACGACGGTGCTGATCTGGTCGATCACCAGACCGGTGCGCACGCCTCCGTTGGTGCGCGTATCCGGCCGGGTATCCGGACCGAAGACAGCTACGCCTTCGTCGCGAAAACTGTCATCGTCGCCGCCCAACCAGTAAGGCGATGGTTCGCGGGAATCGAGATCCTGGATGCCGTCGGCTTCCTCGAGATCGACCGCCTTGCGCCGAGGATCGCCATTGAAGAGGTTCTGGCGCCGGCCGAACGCATCACGAATGACTCCTTCATCGATATGCCAGATGTAGATCCCGCTGCCGGCGCCCTTGACGCCGGGCGCCCGGGCTGTGTTCTCGCTCAGGAAAAAGTCCCATTCAGCGCCGACGAGTCGTTCGCGCACGTCGCCGTCCGCTGCGTCGAAGAACCCATTCGGTACGCCGCGGCCGTCATGGGTGCGTGTGTTGCTGATATCGTAGAAATCGGGCACATTATTGTTGTTGAGGTCTCCGGCAAAGCTGAAGATCCGGTTCCCGTCGGGATCCTGCAGCCGGTACTCGAGCAAGTAGTACTCCGATCCCGTCAAATCGATCTTCGCTGCCGCGAGCGGGTGATTGGGTTGTTCGCTCGGAAAGAGAGTCCAGGTTGCGCCGAGGGCCGGGTCCACCGGATAGGGATCCAGCCAGCCCATCAGCATTTTGTTGAACGCGCAGGGATGCGGCGGGATATAACCGCCGGCATTAAAAAGACCGTAGCCCATCAGACAAAACTGGCCGACACCCTGGCTGTCCGGCGAACCAGCTGGCGTAAAATCGGAAAGCGAGAGCATACCGAGGCGCAAACCGACCACAAAACAGTATGTGCCCAGGCTGCCGTACTGCCCGCTGAAGCCGTCAAACGAATCCTGGAACTGGGTCTCGGGTAGGACCAACACATGCCGCACGGTGTCCGGCGTTGCACTCCCGCATAGCAGGTACGGCTGGCTGAGGATCGAATCGTCGACGGCGCGCTGGAACGCGGCCGGGCCGAGGTAGGTGCTGTAGATCTGCTCCGGCGAGTTATTCAGAATGTCCGTTTCCTGGCCGGCGCCGGCATGGATCAGGATCACGGTTCCGTATTGAGACAAATCGATCTCGTCAACCAGCGTCGCGATCGCATCGGCCGCCAGGGCAAAAGGCTGTTCGTCGAATTCCGGGTGGCTCCCATAGTGCCCCATGGTTCGGTCCAGCGCAATCACGCGGTCATGGACCACGAAATCAAACGTGAAGCGACCGCCGCTGGCGGCCTGGTAGTAGTCTCGGACGTCCTGGAGTAGATGGGTGTAGTAGAGCTCATCGTGGGCAGAATAGTAGAAGCTGCTCTGAGTCGATGTCGGCAGCGGTCCGGGGAACAGATCCTGCCGGCCGTAAAAACAGGAATCGGCGAATTCGACCATGATCGCCGCGGCGCGCAACACGGCCGGCGCCTTCACGCCGGCCAGGCGCATCTCTTGCTGATCGTATGCTGGCGCGGCGCGCAGCGGCAGGCTCTGCTCCAGTAGACGACGCTGCAAGGACGGGCGCTGATCAGAAAGACCGAACGGAACGACAATTCGATCGCGCGGGGTTCCCGCAATCGCTGCGACCGTGTTCGCAGCAGCCAGCACCGCGACGGCAACGACCAGCCTTATCTTGGACTTGAAACACGGCGAGATTGTTCTCATGTAGCGTGGCCTTTCCGCAGCGTCACGACGGCGGCACGAGATCGCAAGAGACAAAAGATACGCGACGCCAGGAGAATGGTCCAGCGTCCGCGCTGCGTATTCCACCGCGGTCCGCGCTCGCAAGGAGGCCGATCAAGTACCCGCGTCTCGGCCCGCTTTGGACCTTGCGCGGTTGGTGCTTCTTGACACTTCCGCACTGAATGCGAAGGGTCTCGGACTCCGTCATTGTCACCCCTGATCGACAACGCCTTCATCCGAGACCCTTCCTTGCGTGTTGGCGGCCCCCCGGCCTTCCGATCCCTTCCGTCACCCATCCTTTGGCTGCCAACCTCTGCGAGGATCCGGAACATCCCTTCCGGCCGGGAAGATGGGGGGAAAAGCCTCCAACACATCTCGATCTTAACGGCGACCTCCTGGATTTCTGCCGCTTTGAGTCCCACCGGCGCCTTGATTGCCTGAACTCCGCTGGCCAGTCGACTCGCTGCGGCTGCCGCCCGAGTTGCCACCCGGCCGCACAGCCGGTGGCGGCGGCGGCGGCGTGACAGGCTGCGCCGGCGGCGCCGACGGGCGCTGTACGTTGCTGCCGCGAGTCCCGCCGCGAACGCCCTGGGCGCCGCTGCTCTCCGAACGGCCGCGCGCATCGTCGCGGCGGGCGGGCGCAACCGTTCGCGGCTGCTCGCTGGTACGCTCCTGCGGGCGGGTCGCCGGCGTCGTCGGCCGCGGATCGGCCGCAGGTTTATTACGCCGGTTTGTCCAGACGCGCGCGCCGTCGGTCCTGGGTTCGACAGGCCGGACTTGTTGGCGCGTTTCCGGCGCCTCGCGGCCGCCAGCCTGCCTCGGTTCGAGCTGCCGGCCGCGGTCGCCTCGCTCATCGCGAGACGTCGTAGCCGGAGCCTCGGATCGTTGGTCGCGTGTTTCGCCTACGCCGCCAGGCACACGCAACCCGGGCGACGTCCGCACCCGCGAGTCCGCCGTGTAGCGCTCTTGCGCCCGTGCGACTGGTCGGACATTGCGCGGTTCGCCGCCCGCCGGCTCGCTTTGCCGAATTCCCGCGCGATCGTCCGTCGCCTGGTCGTCGCGGATCGCCGTCCGCTGCTTCATGGCCCGCAGACGGTCCTCCGCGGGACGGGCCTCGGTTACGAGCGCATTCTTCGTGCGGGCCATGGCGACGCTGCGTTCACGGTCCAGTGCCCCCTTGTTGAGCGGTGTGTAGCGCCGATTGCCTCGTTGGTAAGCGACCCGACTGTCCCAGGTCCAGTAGGGCGAGTAACGCCAATCGTAACAGTAGTAGGGCCAAGAGTAGAACGAACGCGGCGGCCACCAGTACCAAGGATCATACCAGTAGTTGACCCAACGGTAGCCGGTCCAGGGATCCATGTAATAGTAAACTGGATAATAATACGCTGGGAAGTAGCCGTAACTGACACACCACCGGTTCATCCAGCCGTGATCGTAGTGGATATTGACCGTACAGGTCGTGCGATAGGGCTCCTGCGCGACCGGGCCGTCATGGCACTGGGAGCAAAGGTAGCGCGGATGATCGACCTTGCGATGCACGTAGTAGCTCGCATGGTTGGTGATCACGAACTCACTCGGATCCTCCAGACCGGTGACCTCGAAGTTGACCTCGTTCATCGCCAGGTAAGGATCGCCCGCCACGTAGAAATCGTACGTTTGTCCGCCGCGCTCGTGGAAGAAATCCAGCGGCAGATCCCGCAGGTCGAAGGGGTAGAGCGAGACAACGACCTGGAGGTAGCCAACGCCTTCTTCTTCGCCCACGCGGAGTCGATCGCCGTGCGCCGCAGGCAGGCGGTATTGATGCCCGCCGAAAACGAACCCGTCGCTCAAGCGACTCGTCGGCCAAAGGATGTCGACACGGCCGTCGACGTCGATGCGATAGAGAACGGCGTAAGCGTCCTCGTTGGTTTGAAACGTCACCTGCAGGATCTCTCCGCGCCGAAAAACCTGATCCTGGTCTTTGTTGTGCCAGATGCTCACGCGCAGGCGCTGCGCTTCATAGCGCGCCGTCATGGCCTGTTCATCCACGGTCTGCGCCAAAGCCGCGCTTTCCAGCCGGGGGGAGATCCAGACCGCCAGCACCAGGGCGAGCGCCAGCAGGGATCCCGGCCGCTTGCTCAAGTTCTTCATGGTCTTGCTCCTCGTTCTGCCGCTCGCGGCGTTGTGGTCAAAGTTCGATGGCCTGCTGCTCCGCCCCGGGTTGCTCACGGGACTCTGGAACGGAGAGGTAGGGCAGTCCATTAACCAACTGGTAGGCCCACATGATGCGCGCCGTGCGGCTTTCCATGTCGATGCTGGCGACGCCCAGTTTCGCGTAGTGGAGGTCGTCGGCATTCGGCTCGTTGGCAATTTCCAGAATATAGATGTGACCGGTGATCAACTCCAATACGCCGCTGGCGGACCATCCGAATTCGGGCGCCCAATAGACGCCCCCGAAATCCAGTTGACTGCTCGCGTCGAGGAACGTGCCGCCGTCCTGCACACGAACGTCTTCGCGCAAGGTCTCGAGCCAGGGAACCCCGCTCGCATCGAAGCGAATCCTGATATCGGCCGTGGTCCCCGGGACGGTCGGATCGACGATTGCCTCGGCGCCGTTGCCGCTGTATTCGGCGGCCAGGCTGAAATCGAAGCCGGAACGGTGGCTCTGCGCGCCAGCCATATCGAACAACGTGATCGGAGACTCGCTCATCGGCAGGGGCGTCGCTACCACGACCTCGAAGCTCAGGTAGCTCTCTCCGTGGGAAGCCACGGAACTGACAGCGTACTCATAATCGTTGGCGTTGAGGGTCGTTGTGTCGACATAGTGATACTGGCCGCGCTGCGCATCGTAGTTCCGACCGACGGCGACGTGCGCCAGCCAGTAGAATAAGCGAGCCGGGTCGTTTTCGTCGCCCGGCTGATAGTCGCGGCGCCAGATATCGTACCCTTGCAGTCGCCTCGTAT
>JAQULN010000025.1 GCA_028718575.1 Candidatus Krumholzibacteriia bacterium
TGGCGTTCGTCGCTCAGCGCCTCGGCATGGAACACACCGGTCCGCTGACCTTCAACGGGGTCCGCTTCGCCCTGGGGGCCGCCGCGCTCTGGCCGTTGGCCTGGCGTCGGAGAGCCGTCGATCGCTCGATCGCAGAAGGGCCGATCGACGGTGGAACGTACGCCGCCACGCGGCACCGCACCGGTCGCCGCGGCCTGGCCCTAGGCCTCGTCCTTTTCGGCGGCGCCACGCTGCAACAAGCCGGTCTGGTCTATACCACTGCCGGCAAGGCCGGCTTCATCACCGGGCTCTACGTGGTGCTGGTGCCGCGGCTCGGTCTCGGGTTCGGAGCCCGCACCCGCAACGCCACTTGGCTGGCCGCCGGCCTGGCCGCCGCGGGGCTCTACCTGCTCACGATCACCGGCCGTCTGCGCATGGAACCAGGCGATCTGCTCGTGCTTGGCGGGGCGGTCTTCTGGGCGGTGCACGTCCTTTTGATCGGCCGTTGGGCGCCGTCGACCGACCCAATTCGGTTGGCCAGTCTGCAGTTCGCGATTTGCGCGGCGGCGAGCCTTGTCGGGGCTTTTCTGCTGGAGGATCCGGCCTGGAGCCAACTTCGCGGCGCTCTGTGGCCTATCCTCTACGCCGGACTGCTGTCCACCGGTGTCGCCTATACGTTGCAGGTGGTCGCCCAGCGGCACGCGCCGCCGGCGCACGCGGCGATCATCCTCTCGCTGGAAGCCGTGTTCGCCGTCCTCGGCGGCGCGACGGTGCTCGGCGAGCGGCTCACCACGCGCGGGTGGGCGGGCTGCGGCTTGATGCTGGGCGGAATGATCCTGTCGCAACTGCGGCCGGGGGTTGCGGCCACGGCGACGGATCCCGCACCGGCGAGACCGGTGCGAGGCCGCCGGTCCAACCATTGACCAGCGGCGCCGGCCAGGCGCCCGGAATCCGATCATCGCTACGGCGGGCCGCGGGACGGTCGGAGGTTGGCAGACTTCTTGCGAGTTGTTGAAAATCATTGAGATACGTTATTTGACGTGGACGGCATGGACAGGCATGCCGCCTGCAAACTGCGCCCGTGACAGGCGACCGTTCACACTGGCAAGCGCCGCCATTCCCCCCGGCGGCGCCGGATCCGCAGGAGGCAGGGAGCGATGGCTATTCATCACGACGCAGCGTCCAGGAACAGAGCTCAACACTTCGACCGCCTACAGCAAGCCTTGGAAGACGGCCTGCGGGCGATCAACGCCGCGCGGTCGCCGGAAGAGGCCGAACAAGCCCGCCTGCACGCTCGCCGCCGCCTGGAGGAACTGAACCTGGAGTTCGAGGTCGCCTTCGCCGAGCACTAGCATCCCCGCCGAACATCGCGATTGCCGGCACCGCTTCCAGCCAGAGCGGTGCCGGTCGTCTTTTCCGACGCAACCAGCCGCGGCTTCGCCGCGTACGTTGTTGTATGTGTTTCTCGCATGAACGATTCCCGCACTGAGTCAACAAGGGAGAGCGACCATGAGACTCCGTTCGCTGCGCTGGTCGTCGCTGCTTGTACCGGCTGTCGTTGCCGTTCTGGCGGCAGCGGCGCCGGCGGCCGAATTCACGCGCGACTTCGCCTTCGACGCCGACGAACTCGTGCTGCTCAACTTGATCGGCGAGATCCGCGTTGCCCCCGCGCCCGGCGACCGCTTCGAGGTTCGCGTCGCGGTGCAGGGCAAGGACGCCGATCCGGACCTGATCGCGATCCGCCTGGACGAGGGCCGGCAGGCGAGGCTCGAGGTCAAGTTCCCGGTCGGGTCGCGCCGTGACTATGTCTACCCGCGCCTGGGTAGCGGTAGCCGCACAAAGATACGCGAGCCCGGCGACGACGAAGGCGACCGGTGGTGGAAGATTCTGCTGGGTGGTTTCGGCGGCTCGGGCATCAGCGTGCGCGGCTCGGGCTCCGGTTTGGAAGTGTGGGCGGACGTCGCCGTATTAGTGCCGCGCGGGCGGCTAGCCGAGGTGAAGCTCGGCGCCGGCGCGATCGAATCGGCCGGGGTCCACGGCGACCTGAAGCTCGACGTGCGCAGCGGCTCGGTCCGCGCCGAGGATCACCGCGGGCGCCTGGTGGCCGACACCGGCAGCGGCGGCGTGACCGCGCGCGGCGTCGACGGCGAGCTTTCGATCGACACCGGCAGCGGCGCCGTCGCCGTCCTTGATCACCGCGGCGGTTCGCTGCATGTGGACACCGGCAGCGGCGGGGTCGAGATCGAACGCACCGACACCGAGCGCCTACACGTCGACACCGGCAGCGGCAGCGTGAAAGCCGTGGCGGTCCGCGCCGAGCGCGCCCATATCGATACCGGCAGCGGGGCGGTGGCGCTCGAGCTGGAACGCCTCGGCGCGGGGCCTTTCGTCGTAGATACCGGCAGCGGCGGCGTGCGCCTGGTGCTGCCGGCCGACGCGTCGGCCATGATCACGGTCGACACCGGCAGCGGCGGCATCCGCGCCGATCTGCCCGACGCGGAGATCCTGCACCAGGGGCGCGGTGAAATGCGGCTGCGGGCCGGCAGCGGCGATGCCAAGTTCAAGGTCGACACGGGCAGCGGCGGGGTGACGATCACCGGCCGCTAGGCGCGCCGCTAGCGGCGCGCCAGCACCTCGAGCTGATAAGGCAGGCGGGCGGCGCCGTTGACGGGCCGCCCGTCGGCGTCGGCGGTGGCCAGGCGCCGCAGCGGCGAACGCGCCAGGAGAGCGGTCCATTGCCGCTCGGTGTACGTGCGCAGGTCGTAGGCGAAGCTGAAATGTTCCTGGCCGCGGGGGCGGGTCGCGAGCAACTCCACGACCACGGGTTCTCGCCGCGAACCGGGGTCGGGCGGCAGGTATTGCACCACTTGGGTGATCGCGAGCCCGCCGCGGCGGGCGTGCCAGACGTCTTCATCGGGTTGTCGCTCGGCAACGTGCAGATCCAGCCCCACGATGTATACGCCGCCGTCGGCCAGCAGCGCGGCGATCTGTTCGAAGTGAGCGATCACGTCGCGATCGGTGTGCAGGTGGCGCAGGGAATTCACGGGGCAGAAGGCGACGTCCGCGTGACCGAGGTGGCGCAGCTTTTCCGCCGGCGTCGTAAACGCCGCGGTCGCCAATCGGGCGTCGCTGTCCAGCCGCGCGGCGGCGAACTCCAGCATCGCAGGCTGGGCGTCGTAACCGCGGACCCGGCGGCCGCGGCTCTGCAAATGGCGCAGGTAGCGGCCGGTGCCGCACGCTGGCTCGAGCCAGACGCTGCCCGGACCACTGCGGGCGGCGAAGCGGCGGGCCAGGCGTATCAGCGCCGCAGTCTCTGGGGCCGTCCCCGGCGTGTTGACCACGTCGTAGTAGAGGGGCGCTTGGTAGAGTCCGCCGCCGGATTCCATGTCAGAACCGGTAGACCAGCGTGGCGGCGGAGTAACGCGGGGCGCGGCCGCCGCTGTCGGCGGCCGTCAACAGGTAACCGCGATCAAGCGGCGCGATGTCGTTGAAGACCACGTCGCCGTCGAACGGTCCGACGTGCAAGCCGACGCCCACCGTGACCGGCGTCTCGACACGGATGGCGTAGCTGTAGGTGCTCTCCCGGTAGCCGCCGGACCAGTCGTAGCTGACCAGCGACTCGTCGACCGTGCGCCGATAGCGCGACGCCGCGCGGACGCTGAGCCATGGCAGCAGCCGCGCTTCCACGCCGCAGCGCACGTCCAGGCGCCACCAATCGCGCCGGCCGCGCTCGTAGCGGGCGAAGATCGGGTGGCGCGCGCGGCGGTCTTCTTCGCGCCGGTCGAAATCGACCGAGACGATCAATAGACGGTCCGCATCGGGCAGGTAGTTCAAACCCGCGCCGCCGCGGAAGATGTCGGCGTCGAGGTCGACGAGATCGTCGAACGCATTGTCGACCAGCGGCCGCTCCTGGCGCGACCAATCGAGGCGGTACACGGCGGCTAGCCGTTCGGTGAGTTCGTGGAAGACGCGGCCGCGCGCGGCAAAGTTATCCCAGCCGCCGTTCTCGCTGATCGTGATGCCGCGCGGGTTGTTGAAATAGTCGACCTCGACCTGACTGGCCTCCAGGGCGATGTCTGCATAGAGGTCGCTGGTCAGGTCCCAGCGCAGGCCCAGGCCCAGACTGTGCGTGAAGCAGCTCTGGCCGTCGAGGTCTTCGTCGTTGCGGTTGCCGGCCTCGCTGAATGACGTGCCGCGAAAAGCGGCACCCATGCCAATGCGGCCGAAGCGGCGAGCCCAGACGAGATTGATCCAGCCGCCGCGTTCGGGCAGCGGGAGATCTTCGCCAAAGTAGGCCGCGCCGGTGCCCCAGCGGCCGGCGGGGTCGAACTGCGCATGCAAACCGCCGCCCTGGCGGTTGAGCCGGCTGGTCAACGAACCGCCGGTGTCGTGATTCAAGTCGCCGAGTTCCAGCACCACTTGCTGCGGGTAGTCGATCAGGCTGCCGTACCAGCGCAGCACGTTGGCGTCGTCTTCGAGGAAGTCGGCCTGGCCGCCGAGGCTGCGCAGGCGGCCGGACGTCGCCGCGGCCGGGTCGGCGAACGTCAGCAGCATGGCGGGCAGCAAGACTGGGATGAGCCCGCAGGACCTCAGGCGGGGCATGGCGCAGCCTCTCGATGCGGTCAGAAGCGATACCCCAGCGTGATCCCGGAGTAGGTTCCGCGCTGGTTCGAGACCGGCCCGAACGGGACGGTGCCATAAGTCTCGGGCCAGCGGGCGTTCAGCACAAGGTCGGCCTGGAACGGGCCCGCGTGCAAACCCACGCCGAGGGTGATCGGCACCAGCACCTCGATCGATTGCTCCGAGGTCCAGCGGTCGGGAGGGCCGGGCTCGGTATGCCCGCGCTCGGTCGACTGCTCATGCTGCAGCCGCCAGTACTGCAAGGCGCCGCGCACCGTGAGCCAGGGACGCACGGTCGTCTCCAGGCCGACCCGCAAGTGGACGTCCTGGTACGTGAAGTCGGCGGCGTCGTACTCCCAGAGGGTGGCGCTGCCCGGCAAGAGGTTGTGCAGATCGCGGCCCCAACTCAGCTCACTGGAGACCACCACCAGGTTGTCGGCATTCGGCAGGATGTTCAGACCCAAACCCACCGCGGTGCGGCGGGCATGCCGGTCGGCGGGGGCGACCAGGATCTCGGAATAGAACTGGCGATCGTCCTGGCGGTGATCCAGCACGGGTACGAGCGCGGTCGTCGCGTTCAGGCCGATGAACCACCGCGTGCGGGCGCCCCAGGTGGTCCAGGTCTGCTGGGGTGGGAGCAGCCAGAGGCCCTCTGCGCTCGCGTCGCCCTGGACATTGACGATCTCGCCGGCGACGTCGCCGTACAGACCGCTGGCGAGGTCGCAGCGAACCCCGAGGCCGTAGGCGTGGAAATAGAGCGCCTGGCCGTAGCCGTAGAAGTCGGTGGAGTTGGCGCCGTCGAAGTAGGATGAGAACATCGCGCGCGCGCCGAGAACCAACCGGCCCCAGTCGCGGGCGCCCAGGACGGAAATCGCGCCGCCGGGAGCGCCGGCGGGCAGCGCCTCCTGAGCGTAGAGGCCGACCGTGCCCCAACGACCGGCCTGGTCGATCCGTGCGTGCAGACCGCCGGCGGTGCCGGTGAGGCTGCGGTTCAGCGAGCCCGGCGCGTCGTGATCGAGGTGGCCGAGGTCCAGGACGACCTGGTCGGGATAATCGACCAGCGAGGCGAACCACACCAGGACGTTGGCGTCGTCCTCGAGGAAGGCGGCACCGTCGCCGAGCGCCCGCAGGCGGGCCAGGCTGGCGCCGGCCGGCGGGGCGGCGATCACGAGCACGGTCAGCGCGATGAGTGTGGACAGTGCCCACGAGCGTTGGCATCGGGTCATGGTGTACCTCGCGGCAGGTCGCGGCGGAAAATCTCGTCGCGGCCGGTGATGACGAAGAGGCCCTGGTCAGGGTGAGCCCACAGGCGTCGCAACGGGAGATTGTCAGGTCCCGGCAGGATCGTCCAGGCTTGAGACTCGAGTTGGTAAAGGTTGGCGGATTCGCGGCAGAAAGCCCGGCCGGGACCGGTTTCGACGAAGTCGCTCCAGGCCAAATGCCGGTCCGCCAGGATGGTGAGTTCGCCCTGGTCGAGGTAGCCGCTGAAGTCCTGTTGCGCCGAATCCCGGCCCTCCAGATACAGCACGCCGGAGCGGCGGCCGGCGCGGATCCGCATCACGGCGATGTCCGGATCCGGGAAGACCTCGTTCCAACTCGCGCCGTCGTGGTGCAGCAACCGGGCCGTCTCGTCATCGGCGCAGATCACGTAGAGATCGTCAGGCGAGAAACCGTCGAATCCGGTCACGGTGTGGCCGCTGAGGGGAAGGGCGCCGAGCAGGGTCCAGTCCGCGGTCTCGAGGCCCCACAGTTCCCAGACCAGGTCATTGTCATTGAACGCGACGACCCGGGGCCGGCGGGCGCTGTCGATCCACAACGCCTGGACCAGTACGGGGCATTCCGGCAGCACTTGCCAGGGATGGTCGCCGTCGCCGAGGGCCAGGCTCAGGTCGTCGCCGATCAGGGCCAGCGTGCCGTCGTCGAGATCGAAGACGACATGCGCCGGCCAGGGCGCCGGCAGCTCTTGCCAGCGTCCGTCCTCTCGGGCCAACAGCCTGCCCTGCCAGTCGAGCGCGATCAACCGATGGCCGTCGCCGGCCAGTTGCGCGAGGAGACGGGCCGAGGGCGCGGGGGTCAGCTCGGCGGCGGCGATCGTTCCAGCGGGTTGCCAGGTCAGACGCGTGAACCCGGCGTCCTGCCCGATGGCGAACGCAATCGGGCCCGCCGGACCCGGCAGGACTGGTACGACGAGGTCGCGGATGACGAACGAACCGGTGTGCACAGGCACGCGTGTGCACTCGTCGAGCTTCAACACGGCAGTGTCGCTGGCGAGTAGCGTCTGTCGCGAGAGCGACAGGTGCGCAAGGTTCTCCTCCGGGTTGAAGAGGCACAAGGGATGCAGGGTGCCGTCCGCGGAGATGCTCGACAGATAGAAATCCCACAAATAATAACGCGTTAGGAGCACGCGGTCCCGGTCGGCGCTGCAGAAAATCATCCTCTGTGTGTGAGAGATCCTCCACGTTGTACCCGAGAGATGGAGGATCGCGCCTTCCGTGGCGGCCATGAGCGGCAAACCGTCGCCGGCATTCCAGATGTGTCGGACCCGTCCCGGCCCTTCGGTCGCGAGGTTCATGGATCGCCAGGCGCCGCCCTCGCGGCGCCAGATCGCCGTATACGAATCGGTTTCGACCAGCGAGGAGCCGCCGACCAACACCTGGTTCGGCGTGACCGCGCAAACAGCAAGCAACGTGGCGTTCGGGATGACGTGGATCACGGCCCAACTCAGTCCGTCCCAGACGAGGATTTCCCCCGCCGCGGAGACGGCCCAGATGGCGTCGCGGGCCAGCCCGCTGATCGCGGTCAGATCGGCGCCGGTGGGCGCCGCGATGAGCTGGAGGCTTCGGCCGTCGTAGTGCAGGATGGTGCCCTGATCGCCGACGGCCCACATGTCGTCGGCATCCAGACCCCAGGCAGCGTTGAGATTCTGGTTGGTGAGGGCCGGGTAGATAAGCCGCCACTCGCTCGGATCGCCGGCAACCTCCGGCAATGTCGGCATGGCGTTGCGGTCGGTGCAGCCGGCAAGCAGAAACGCTGCGAGCAACGCCGCGGCCAGTGTCGCGGCTCGCCAAGGCCGCGCGGCGGACCGGCGGGTTTCTGGCGTCGATACTCCGCGTCGCATGATCATCGGATCATTTCGTCCAACCCGGCAGGCTGCGGTGATAGATCTCACCGCGGTCATCGATCACGAAAAGCCCTTGGTCGGCCTGCGCCCAGAGGTCCCTGATCGAGCCCAATGCCAGGGACGGCACGGCGGCCCAGCCCGCCGGGCTTAGTTGATAGATTTGCGAGCTGGTATAGCAGTAAGCCAGTTCGGCGTCGACTTCACACAAGTTGTCCCAACTCGGCGGCCCGCTGAGATAAGTCAGGACGCCCTCGTGCAAATACCCGCAGAAGTCGCCGGAAATGTCCCGATACCCTCGTAGGTAGAGCCGATGCGAGAACCGGCCGGCAGCTATTGCGGTGAGATTGACATCGTTGGTCGCAAGCACCCGCGACACGCGGTGGCCGTCGAAATGAAGAAGGGCGTGGGCGTATGGGGACTGTATAGTCACGAGCAGGTACAGGTCGTCCGGCGCGAAACCGACCAACCGTCTCGGCGATCCGATGTCCTCTTCGATATCTTCGGCGAGATCACTGAGCCGGATCCACGACGCGTCTTCGAGTCCCCACAGTTCGAAACGGTCGGTGGTCGAATTTCGGGTCAGGATCCGCGGGCGCAGACTGCCGTCGATCCACCATCGATCAGTTCCCACATAGTGTTCAAGCGCCGGCAACTCGCGCCATGGTCCGTTCGGCTCTCTGGCGGCAAATCGCGTGAAAGCTTCCAACTGGACGATGGCCAGCGATCCGTCATCGAGGCAGCGGAACGAATGGGCGTAAAACGGTGTCTCGAGGAACTGCCAGGTTGCGCCGTCTTGGCGATACAGTTGATACTGGTCGTCCAGGAGAAACAAGTCGTCGCCGTCGCCCTCGACGTGTACTGCGAGGCGGTTCTCAGCCCGGGGATACAGTTCCGTGATGGAGATATAGTCATCTGCGGCGAAGTCGACGCGCGCGAATCCGCCACGGCCGCCGACGGCAAAACCATGGCGGTTGTTGGCGTTGGGAAACCGGGGGCTGACCAGATCGGCAATCCAAAACGGGCAGAACTGTGAGTCGATCGACAGACAGCCGACGAGACGGCGGATCCGAGAACTGCTATAAGAATATCCGAGCAATGGCGGGTCGGTTAAAGCAATCCATTCGGTGTACTCGAGAGCATTCCCATTGCATTCTTTGACGACCGTGCCGGCGGGACTCAGACGAAACAAGGCGGTCCGCGAATGAGGATCGTCCGGGTCCTGTGCCAGGATCCATTCCGCCGCGGCATGCAGAATTCGCGGCATCGGCGTCTGGACCTGCCAGACGTCGTCATCGCAGCGGTACAGAACGTAGGTCGAGGCGGCCAGCACGGGATATCCAGGCCCCGGCTGCCAGATCCTCCGTATGGGTTCACCGAGGACGGGATCAGCGAATGGCATGATTGTCCATTCGTTTCCGTCACCGCGCCAGATGGTCGGTGTCATGTCGCTTGCCCAGAGGTAACCGCCGACGTAGATCTGATCCGGAACCATGCACCACACACTGTAAACCGACGGCGACCCTCCACTCTCGCTACGGACAGGATGTTTCAGAAGCCATCGCCGACCGTCCCAGCGCAGGACGTCGCCGCTTCTTGTCACGGCCCAGATGTCATCGCGCGCCAGGCCGTGAATCGCTACCAGGTCATTGCCGGTCTCTGCTTCGAACCTGCTCACCTGCTGGCCGTCGAAATGTATAATGGCGCCCCGATTGCCGACGGCCCACATGTCGTCGGCGTCCATGCCCCAGGCGGCGTTGAGACTCTGCCCGGTCACCGCCGGGTAGATCCGCTGCCACTCGCTCGGATCGACGCTGACCTCCGGCAACGTCGGCAGGGCGCCGCGATCGGTGCAGCCGGAGGCGGCGAGCAAGGCGAACAGGGCGGGCAAGGCGAACCGGCCAGCCGCCCGCGGGTGGCTCCCGTTCGCTCGCGCGCCGAAACGCCGGTGTTGCCGCGCCGTCATCCCCACCCTTTGCCTTGTTGAATCTCGGGGCGCCGCCCCCCGGGTGAAGAGTACAGGACCTCGGCGCCGCGATCAACCCGCGTTACGGTTCTGCGCGTTGGTCGGCCGGGGTCAAGCCAGCCGCTTTTCCGCGATCCAGCGGTTGTAGACCCAGAGCAGAATCGCCGACAACAGCGCCAGACCGGCGAAGATGAGCCACATCGTATCGGTCCGGTCGATACCGCCGCGGTGCGCCGGGCCGAAGTGCTGGTAGGCCTTGCCGGAGATCAGGCCGCCGAAGAGGTTGCCCAGCGCCACGCACCAGTAGAAGTAGCCCATGTACATGCCCACCTTGTGCGGCGGGGCGATGCGGCCGGCGTACTCCTTCGAGCGCGGGCTGGCGAACATCTCGCCGACTGAGAAGACCAAGATCGCCAGCACGATGATCCAACCCGCCTGGCCCACGAGATAGAGCAGAAAGCTGAAGACGGTGATCACGCTGCCCACGATGATCGTGGTCAACGGTTGCAGGCGGCGCGACAGGTAGCTGATCGCCACCTGCCCGACGATGATGCCGAACGCGTTCAGGTTGATCATGTGCTCCGGTTTGACCTGCCCGTGCTCGAGCACGGCGCGAGCCCACTGGCTGGTATCGAGACCGAGGCGCTGCGCCAGGTTGGCGATCGCGCCGGCCGCGGGAGTCAAGCTGCCGATGATGTCGCTGGTGTCGACGTAGTCGCGGATGTACTCGGGCAGGGTCATGAAGATCTGGTTGAAGCTGACCCAGAAGAAGGACATCAGCAGCAGGAACGTCAGGTAACGGCCCTCGCCCACGCGCATGGGTTGCAGGAGCCAGCCGCTGCCGGCCGTCGCGGCGGCGGCGGTCGCTGCGGCCGCCGCGGTGTCGCTCGTGTTGCCAGGCGCCGCCGCGGTCGCGGTGGCGGTCCTCGCGCGCACGCGCAGCGGGATATCCACGAGCAGGTTCAGGGCCAGCCAACTGCCGGCCAGTGGCAGATACACGGCGGGCGCGAGCCAGCGCGAACCCATGACCAGGAGGCCGAGGATGCCGACGATCAAGAGGAAGAAGCGGCCGTTGCCGATCAATTCGATCATGCCGCGGAAGACGTCGCGCAGCGACCGCCGGCTTTCCGCGGCCGCGTCGCGCGGCGGTTCGCGGTAGAAGGTGAGCGTGATCGCCCCCATCAGCAGGATCCACAGCGCCGACGCGTAGAACACGTACTGCCAGTCCCAGCCGCGCACGATGCCGGCGACGATCGGCCCCAGGAATCCGCCGATGTTGACCATCATGTAGAAGATGCCGAAGCCCATGCTGCCGGTCTCGGGCGTGGTCGCCTTGGCGACGGTGCTGATGACCACCGGTTTGAACATGCCGTGCCCCACGGCGACCAGGAAGTACACGCCCAGAAAGCCCCAGAAGGAGTTCGGCACGCCGAGCAGCAGGTAGCCCGGGATCATCACCGCGCACGACGAGAGGAACATGCGCTTGAACCCGTAGCGATCGGCCAGAGCGCCGAACACGGCGGGGAAGAGGTACAGGAAGAACGTGGAGAGCCCCTGGATCACGCCGCGATCGGCGCTGCTCATACCCAGGCCGCCGTCGGCCACGGCGCCGGTCAGATACAGACTGCTGACCGCATAGAACCCGTACCACCCCATCCGCTCGAACACCTCCATGGTGTTGGCGGCCCAGAAGTAGCCGGGGAACTGTTTGAATATCGAACGGCGGGCGGGGGACGCGGCGGCGGCGGGTGTCGTCGTCAAGGCGTTCTCCAGTTCGGGGCGAGTTGGTGCGACTTGTGGGGCCTGTGCGGTCTGTGGGGCAATATGGGAAGATCCGCGCCCCGCGTCCAGAATAGTGCCGGTGCGCGGATCAGGCCAATCGTTCCCACAGCATCTTGATCAGCGTCAAGGCGACCGACCCGATCAGGAACCAACGCACGAAGCTCGGCGGGCGCCGCAAGACTTGCTGCGCGCCCAACACGGCGCCGATGATCTGGCCGGCTCCCAGGGCCAACCCGACCGTGACCACGACCTTGCCGCCGAGCGCGAAGAACACGAGCGCCACGACGTTGCTGGTGGCGTTCATGACCTTGGCGGCGGCGGTCGCGCGGCGCAGATCGAGCCCCGCCAGCGTCACCAGGGCCATGGCCCAAAACGCGCCGGTGCCGGGTCCGAAGAAGCCGTCGTGAAAGCCCAGTCCGAGGCCGAAGACGAACTGGAACAAGCGGCGGTCAATTCGCCGGCGCACGGGTTGGGAGCCGAGGTCCGGCGAAGCGAGCGTGTAGACCAGGATTGCCAAAAGCAGCGCCGGGATCAACCAGGCCAGAAAACCGGCGGACAGCAACTGGATCAGCACCGTGCCGGCTGCCGCGCCGGCCGCCGTGCAGACGACGCCCGGCACCCAGTCGCGCACCCGCACCAAGCCACCGCCGCGGTAGCGGTGTAGCGCGGTCATCACCCCCATGGTTGAGCCGAGCTTGTTGGTGCCCAGGGCCAGGTGCGGCGGCAGCCCGACCGCCAGCAGCGCGGGGATGGTGATCAGGCCGCCGCCACCGGCGATGCTGTCGACGAAGCCGGAAATCAGCCCGGCCACCAGGACAACGAGATGCGCGGCCGGCGAGAGGTCCGTGGTCCACAACATGGCGTGACACTAGCCGCGGCGGGCGGCGATACCAAGCTGGAAAAGGTCGCTAACGATCGGCCGCCACGCGCGGCCGCAAGCCGAGCACATTGGGCACGGGCCAGCCCTGTGGCGCTCGCGGCGGCGGTGGCTGGCCGTCCGCAACGTGCGGCGGTGCGGCCGCGGCGGGATCGGTGGAGGCAACCCAGAGCTGCGCCTGGAGTCCCCCCTCGAGATGCTGGGCCGCCACCAATCCGAGGGGCAAGGCGAGCAGGATCTCGATGAACGCGTGCATACTGTGCGGTTGGCGGCAGTAGATCCAGAGCATGCGGCCCTGGTCGTCCTCGCCGAGGCAGGCTTCCGACCAGGGGCGTGTATTCGGCGGCCAGCGGTTCTCGCCCGGTTTGCGGATCAGGCGAATGTTCTGGATCGCGATGTCGTAGCGGTCGGCGAACGTGGCGTACGGATGCACGTCGAGGTCCATCAGGACGAAGCGGGGCAATCCCGATTCGCGCGGCTCGAAACACGCTGCTTGCCGGTAGTCCTTCCGGTTCCAGCGCGGGTTGTTCACGTGATCGCCGGTGCGGAAGTGACCCGTGTGGGTGCGGAGATCGTCGCCATACATGCCGGCATTGATGACCGCGGTGAGTCCGAACTCCTCGCCCCAAGCGCGCGCCGTGCGCGGCGCGCCGCCGAGCTCCGAGACCGCCAGGGCGACGGTCTGCCAGCGCTCGGGATCGCTGCGCAACACCTGGATCGAGGCCGAACCGACCGTAAAGGTCGCCAGTTCTAGCCCGGGGGCGAGCAGGCGCCATGCAGCGCTGCCGGTCTGTTCGGCGGGGTTCGGCACCGCTAGGGCCGGATCGCCGAGTGCCGCCGCGGCGGTCAAGAGCCACGCCAGGACCGCGCCGGCTCTGCGGACGAGGCGCCCGGAGGGCTTGCGACCGGGGTGTTGTTCTGTCATAATCGCCCCATATCGGCTCGTCCGCCGAACCCACGCCGGTGGTCAACTCACCTCAGTATAGCGCGAGGAGCCGTCGGGGGTCACCATCATGAAGTGGGATTGCGGTATCTTTCTCTGGGCCGGCCGCTCGGCGCGGCGTTATGGGGCTGCGCTGATTCTGCTGGCGGCCGTGGCGCCGGTCGCGGCCGGTCGCGGGGGGCAGGGATTTCGCGGCGAGACTGGCGCTGGTTCACTCTGGTATGTGAGCGCCGAGGTCGGCGATGATGACAATCCCGGGTCGCAGGAGTTGCCGTTTGCCACGATCCAGCGCGGGATCGTTGCGGCGAACGGCGGCGATACGGTCCTGCTTGCCGCCGGCGTCTACACCGGCGAAGGTAACCGCGATCTCGACTTCATGGGCAAAGCCATCACGGTGCGGTCCCTGAACGGCTACCGGTCGGCCTGCGTGGTCGACGCCGAAGGGAGCCCGGCCGAGCCGCGGGTCGGCTTCCGGTTCCGCGGCGGGGAGACGTGCGCGGCGGTCCTCGAAGGGATCACCGTCACCGGCGGCTATCCTGCCGGAATTTGGTGCGGCGATGCCGGCGTCGCCGTGGCGACCGCGCCCACCTTGCGCGACCTCGATCTCCAGCAGAACCCGGGCGCCGGGCTGCTGGTCGAGGGGCTCTGGGGATATT
>JAQULN010000026.1 GCA_028718575.1 Candidatus Krumholzibacteriia bacterium
CCCTTGCTCGAAGTCGAAAACATCGAACAGGCGATCACCAAGCGCATGGCGTTCTACACCGAGCAGGCCCGCGGTCGCGCCTATCGTTGCTGCGTGAACATCGGCGGCGGCGTGGCCAGTCTCGGCAGCACCCACAACCAGGTGCTGATCGGCTCGGGCGTCAACGCGGACCTCGGCCAGCCCAACTGGCCCCGCAAGGGCACCATGATCCTGTTCGCCGAGAAAGGCGTACCCGTGATCCACCTGCTGCGCATGGTGCCCCTGGCGCGCCGGCACGGACTGCCGGTTTCGCCGGACTACGTGCCGCCGCCCGGCGACGGCGACGTATTCGTCAAGCAAATGTATCGATTACCGCTGGTTGCCGCGGTGCTGATCGTCTACTGCGGTCTGTGCGTCATGATCCTCGCTCCCGAACTGCGGCGCGGTCTCTTCGACCGCCTGCCGGGACGCCGTCCGGACACGCCAACGCCGGGGGCATCAGCATGATCCACTCACTGATCCGTCTGCGCCTTCAGATCTTGTTCAGCCTGATGGTCCTGGTTGGTGCGGCCGGACCGGCCGCGGCCAAGTCGACCTGGGTGTCCATCCGGGATCTGCATGGCGGCCAGGCGACGTGCCTCGACATCGGCGGTACGCAACAGGATTACGTCCTCCTCGACGCCGACACCCCGGTTCGCACGACCGTGCAAGGTCCGCGGCGCCTGAAGCTGATCACCCGCTACGTGTTCGACGCCGAAGACCGCGCCCGCACTCCTTACACCGTGATCGTCGCCGTCGACGGCGCGGAAGTCCTGCGCAAGTCGTTCACCGGCCAAACGCAGGCCAACGCCGCCGTTTGCCAGAAAGCCGATCAGCGAATCGGCGTGATCCGGCGCGGCTACCTCGATATCCCCGCTGGCCGCCACGAGGTGACGCTGCGCGCCGAAACCGAGGGCCGCGGCCGCGTGGCGACCCGTGTTTTCCGACTGGTGCGCCGCCAGCCCGAAGCCTGGGTCACGTTCGCCCCCGAGGGTTATCGGGAACTGCGGCACCTGCAATTCGAATCTGGCGCCCAGTCGGTTTACTACCAATTCGCGGCTGGCTCGCCGCTGCGCTTGATGCTGAACGGCCCGACGACGCTGCGCCTGGGCACTCGTCTCGACTTCGATCACACGATGAACGGCAGTCAGAACTACGCCCTGCAGGTGACCATCGACGACGAAGTCTGGCGCACTTTTCATTTCGACGCGACGGCGTTGACGGCAGCCCACTATATCGAGCGGTCTGACCTGCTGCCGGGTGTGCGCAAGGAGTTGCGTATTGCGGTCCCGCGCGGCCGGCACAAGATCGAAATCCACTGCGTGCGGCCGGAGGTCTGTGGGGTCGCCGCCATGATCCACATCCCCAAGCGCGATGTGCAGCGTTAGGAGACCAGCAGCATGACTTGCCGCGCGCAGCCGACCTACCGCATCCGTTCGGCCTGGTTGCTGATCGCCGCTTTCCTGCCGCTCTCGGCCGGTGCGACCGCCGCGCAAACGTCGGCGCGGTACCTGCCGCGCCCGTCCTCGGATGTCCAGACGATCGCGGTCGGCGAGCGCCAGTATTTCATTCTGAGTGAAGATCCCCTCGCGGTCCCGCTGCTCGGCCCCGGCACCCTTTCGGGATTCGCCCGCGTGAACTTCACCCCCGGCGAGCACGAGACCAAGGCCGCCACCCTGGTCTTCGAGGGCATCGGCGATCGCACCATCCGCATCCCTCTGAATTTCTCGCCCAGCAACGTCGCCGCCTGGGGCGACGACCGGCCGGGCCGGCCCAGCGGTGGGCGGCCCTTCGAAGTCTACGTGCCGGCAGGAGGGTGGACGGTGCGTCTGAGCGGCCAGCAGCCTGCGCCGAGCCTGCTCACCGTGCTTTTGTATTACCAGGGACCGGCGCAACCGGGCTCCGCGACGCGCCGGAGCGCCGCCGCCAAACCTAATCCATGGCGCTATCGCAACGAATTCGGACTCGAAATCATCTACGACAACAATGTGCTGACCCAGAGTCCCGACTACATCGCCGAATGGACGCGCGGCGGCCGCCCCGAGCGCTACTACCTCAACAAGTCCGACGACCTGATCATCGCGCCCAAGCTGGACTTCGCCGCCGACCGCCGGTTCTTCAGCTGGGGCAACACGCGCCTGCGATTCGTGGTCAAGCGTTACATGTACACGCAGAATCCGGTCAAGACGAACACGGACCTGGATTGGTACATCCGGCAATTCTTCAGCGGCGGCAAGAGCCTCGAGCTGAACTACCAGTACGCGCCCGAGCAGTACATCCGTCATCTCGGCGATCGCACGCCGTTCGCCGATCGCACCTTGGCGCTGCCGTCCAAACCGTTCCGCTTCACGCGCAACGTCGCGTCCGTGCAGTGGCGGCACTCCGTGAATTCCACGTTCAACTACTCGACGCTGGTGATCTATAAGTGCCGCTATTACAACAAGCCGTTCATGGAGAATGACATCGAGGCCTGGGAGTTTCGCGGCGTGCTCGGCTATCGCCCGCACCGGCGGCTGCGGTTGACTTTCGACTACAGCTACGAGTACGCGACGGCCCGAGCGATCGACACCGTCGGCGAGACCCCGGCCACCAGCAACGATGGCGACGGCAGCTATCGCCGAGATCTCTACCGCGTCGGTTTCGACTGGACGACCCGCTGGGCGCGCCCGATCCTCGACTCGATCGACGGTTCCTGGCTGTTCATGGACTACTACTTCCCGACCGAACGCAGCATGTTCGACGACCCCTATCACACGGGGCGTCGCGATAAGAATGGTCGAGTCACCTTGCGTATCAACCGGCGCCTGACGTCGGCCCTGCGCGTCTACGCCAGCTTCCGCTACTCCGACCGCATCGTGGAATCGCCGTGGCCCGGCGACATCACGCTCGACAAGGACTACACCCAGCAACGCTACTGGCTCGGAATGACCTACAGCTTCTAGAGGAGAGGCCATGCCCGTACTCGCAACCTTCTGCCGCCCACGGCGCACCCAAACCGGGCCGCTGCTGATCATCTTCGCGCTCTGTCTGCTCGGCGCCTGCGGCAAGCAAGACCTTTACGAGGCGCCGGGATCGCCTTACGTCGTCGTCGGCCGTCTCCCTCTGCCGACCGCCAACGAGGGCGTGGCCGTGATCGAGCACTACGCCTATGTCGCCGCGGGCGAGGCGGGCCTGCACACGGTCGACTGGACCGATCCAGCGTCGCCGCAGCTGTTGGCCAGCATCAACACAACGAAATACGCCGATGATGTGCAGACGGTCCGCACTTTTTACGGCCATACGCTGCGAGACATCGCGCATATCGTCGAGGGCACCGAGGGCATCACAAGCTACGACGTCACAGATCCTCACGCGCCGATCGACTACGCCACCGGGACCACCGCCGTTGTCGGCCGCACCATGTTCATCGACCAGCCGGCCGACCCCAGCCAGCCGTACATCGTCTACCTCGCGGAAGACTGGAAAGGCGTGCGCATTTTCGAGTCGGTGCCTGGCGACCCCGGGATCCTCGCCTACAACGGCGTGTTCGTCGGCACCATGGGCCGGGCCTACTCCCTCGTCGTCCGCGACGGCTGGGGATACTGCGCCCAGAATGAACTCGGACTGTGCGTCCTCGATTTGCGCGTACGCGACCTCGCTTCGGTGCGCGTGGCTTCCTGGGCCGATACGCCGGGCAGCGCCCGGTCCGTTGCTCTCGCCGGCGACTATGCCTTCGTGGCCGATGGCGGCCGCGGACTGGCCGTCTTCCGGATCGACGGCGGCGCCACCCCGATCCAGGTCACGCAGTACAACCTCAACGGGTTCTGCAAGGCCATCGCCCTCCGCGACAATCTCTGCGCCCTGGCGGCCAATGCCGCCGGCGTCCACTTCATGGACGTCAGCGATCCGGCCAACCCGGTGTACCTGGGCACCACACCCACCACGTTCTCGACGGGCGTCGTCTTCAGCCCGGACGGCTACTGCCTTGTCGTCGACTCGACCGACGGCCTGCTCATCCTCGGCGGCCGCGGCCCCTTCACCGACACGACCCCGCCCTCGCCGGTCACCGACCTCGTCGCCGAAGCGGCCGGATCATCCGCCATCGACCTGACCTGGACCATGACAGGCGACGACCACATGATCGGTCTGGCGACCGGACTCGAGATCCGCATGGCACCGGCGCCGATCACCGGGGAAGAGGAGTGGAACGCGGCCACCCCGCTCAACGACGTGCCCGCGCCCGAAGCGCCCGGCGACCGTATGACGCATTCAGTCGCCGGTCTGCCCAACGGCACCGAGCAACACTTCGCCCTGCGCGTCGTCGACGACGCCGGACATCGATCTGATCTCTCGAATCCAGCGTCGGCGACCACGTCCACCGGCATCACGCTGCGCCAGCCGCGGGTCTATCCCGAAGGCGGCACGACGCTGGACACCTATACCTATGAAGTCGAAGCGCTCTGGGACTTCCCCTTGACGTCGAGTCAAGTCATCATCGACGGCACGCCCCATGCGATGACCCTCGTGGCCGGCGACCTGTACCGGTACGAGACGACCCTGGCCAAAGGCGCGCACGACTTCTCGTTCCATTTCACGGCGGCCGACATTCCCGACGCCGAAACAGAGCTCGCAGACGGCCCGTTCGTGGGTATCGACGTCTTCACCATGGGCAGCCCCGGCGGCGAGTACGGACGCCAGCCGGACGAGTTCCAACACCTGGTCGTCTTCACTGAGCAGGTGCTAGCGGCTGCCACCGAGGTCACGCAGGCGCAATGGAACGCGGTGATGCCCGCCGGCAGCAACCCGTCCGTGCATCCCGGCACCGACCGGCCGGTCGACAGCGTCACCTGGCTGCAGGCCATCGCCTACTGCAACGCCCGTTCAGCGGCCCACGAGCCGCCGTTGACGCCCGCCTACACGATCAGCGGCTCCTCGGTCACCTGGCACCGCGAGGCTGACGGCTGGCGGCTGCCGACCGAAGCGGAGTGGGAATACCTCTGCCGCGCCGGCACGACGACCGCGCTCTACAACGGCAATCTGGCTGAGCTGAATTGCCGGCTCGACGCGAACCTCGACGCGATCGGCTGGTATTGCGGCAACGCGGGCATCGGCACGGCGACCGTCGAGGGGAAACTGCCCAACAGCCTCGGTCTCCACGACATGAGCGGCAACGTCCGCGAGTGGTGTTGGGACTGGTATGGGCCGATCGCCGACACCGCGGTCCTGGATCCGACCGGGCCGGATTCCGGCTACCTGCGCGTCTGCCGCGGCGGCAGCTGGTACTACCGCAGCCAGGATTGTCGCAGCGCCGCGCGCGGCGCCCTGCCGCCCGACAGCGCCGACGACACCGTGGGCCTGCGGGTCGTGCGGACCGTTTTCACCGATTGACCGGACGCTGACGGTGGCGGCGCCGAACGGCGCCGCCGCAGTGAAAGGACAGCATGAGCGCCGCCAAATCCAGCGCCACCGGGCGCGCCGCCCGCGCGACCGCGGCAACCGCCGAACCGGCCGCATCGCCGGCACCCGTCCAGGCCGTCCGCTCGGCGCCGCGCCTGCGCTTTACCTTCATCGACGAATTCCGCGGCCTGGTCGGGGTCATGATGGCGCTGGGGCACGCGCAGTATTATACCAATGCCGCCTGGTTGAGCCTAGACCCAATCGATCCCTTCTTCGACACCACGCCGCAGTTCCTGCTGCGCTACATGGGGTACCTCTGCGCGCCCGGATTCTTGATGATGAACGGCGCCATGGTTTACTGGGCCTTCCTGCGCCGTCGTAAGAACGGGCTGTCGCGCGGCCGATCCGTGTGGGATTTCGTGCAGCGCGGTCTCTTTCTGGTCGCCGTCCAGTGGCTCTGGGTCAACGCGTCCTGGAGCGGGTTCGCCCGCTTGAACCTGGGTCACCTCGGCATCATCGCCACGATCGGCCTCAGCATGCTCCTGGTCGGCCTGATCGTGCACTGGCCGTGGTGGCAGCGAGCCGCCGTCGCCCTCGGCGGTTTCCTTCTGCACCCGCTGCTGTTGATGATCCCGTATGACCACGCCAGTTGGGTCGCCGTCCCGATGCAGCTTCTGATCGACAGCGGCGACTTCACCAAATATCCGCTCATCCCCTGGTTCAGTCTGGCTTGCCTCGGCTCGGTGATGGCGCACTTCTGGTTCACCGTCTGGACGAACAAGCTCCGTCCGGACGAGCGCGCATACAAGTCTCTCGCGATCGGCGCGTGCCTGCTGCTGGTCGCCTGGGGCCTGCGCGACTGGGGACACCCCTACGCTAACATCTTCCCGCACGACGGCTGGTTCACCTATAGCTTCTTCCTGGTTCAAAAGTACCCGCCGAGCTTGTGCCATCAGGTATGGTTCGCCGGGTTGGTCATCGGCGGCGTCGGCCTCTTCGCCTGGATCGACCAGCGCTGGCCCCTGCTGCGGCCGCTGGCGGTGGTCGGCAAGGTGCCGCTGTTCTTCTACTGCGTCCACATTCCGCTGCTGGCCATCATCTTCCGGCGCCTGAACTGGCTGCCGTACCGGGAGCACGGCGTGAACGAAAGTCTGCTGGTCTGGGTGGGACTGCTGCTGGTGATGTGGCCGCTCGCGCTCTGGTTCGCCAGGGTCAAGCAGCGCAACCGCAGTTGGTTCATTCGCATGATTTAACCTCGACGGAGGAGTCTGTCCATGAGCTTTCGCGTATTGGTTAGTCTGGTTGCGGCCAGCGTTCTGGCGGTCGGAACGTGCGCCGCGGCGACGCCGACTCGTGACGAGCTGAGCACCGACGGCGATTTCGAAACCATCAAGAACAGCGCCCAGTTGCGCCGCGACGACGAAGGCCGGGACTGGCACGAGAGCCGCCGGCAGAGCCGACAGGCGCGCGAACTCCTGCTGCTCAGCAAGAAATCGGTCGCCAAGAACCGCACGCAGAAGGCGATGATCAAGGCTCATCCCGAGCTGAACACGTATCTTTCGCAGGAACTCGCCGCGCCGCAAGAGGGCCGTTTCCGGGTGACCTTCGAGATCTGCATCAAGCAAATTCGCCCGGAGTACAACCGTTCTGCGTTCTTCTTCGCGGGCACGAGCAGCGACAAGAAGAACGGCCCCAACTCCACCGGCGTCGAGCGCTTCGTGTTCCTGGGCTGGGAGAACGGCGACCGCGAGGGCAAGGTGAACCTGTTCGCGCGCCAGGGACTGACCGGCTGGGAAGAGCGGACGCTGCTCGCCAAGGATCTCGACCTGATGACCTGGTACAAGGTGACCATCGACGTGGACACGGCCGCCGGCACCTACTCCGTCAAGGTTGGCACCGCACCGGCCAGCGAGCCCCTGGCCGCGTTCGCCACGCGCGGCGCGGCGGTGCCGCAGCGGATCACCCACATCAGTTTCGCCTCGTGGAACGACGGCGCCGGGACGTTCTACGTGGACAACGTTTCGGCCCGGCCCCGCTAGCTCGGGCTGCAGCCGCCGCCCCGATCAGCAAGCACGGAGCCCGCGGTCGTGCAGGCAGCGGAGCCCGCGCAAGGTCCAGTCCGGTTCGTACGCCCAGTCCGCCCGGACCAGGAAACGACCCAAACCGCCCGTTAACGCCACCCGCGCGCGCGGTCGAGCGGCCAGCAGCGCCTGCACCGTGCCGCCGACTCCCTGCACACCCACATGGAAGGCGCCGATCTGGAGCGCCTCGCTCGTGTCCCGGCCGGGGCGCAGATCGCAGGGGGCGAAGTCGACCGGCCACAGGCGGGGTGCCGTCAGCTGGAGTTGGCGGGCCGCAAACGCCATGCCCGGCGCGATGAGCCCGCCCTCGAACACGCCGCCGGTCAGCACGTCGATGGTGGTCGCCGTGCCCGCGTCGACGATCAGCGCGTCCGTCCAGCCGGCCTGCGCCGCCGCGGCGACGTTGCACCAGCGATCGGCGCCGACCGTCTCGGCGCCGCGGATCGCCGTTCCGAACGGAAAATCCCAGGTATGATCGACCAGCCGCACGTTTGGCAAGCGCGCGGCCAAGACCTCACTCACGACCGGTACCACCGAGGCGGCGACGACAGTGCTCGTTTCCGCACCGAGCGACTGGAGTTGCACCGCGAGCCGCGCGCTGTCGGCGGCGTTGCGTGGCGTGTCGACTTCGAGCACGCGCTGCAGCGGACCGGCGAGATCGGCGTCGAGCGGCCGCGCCACCACGCATCGCGTGTTGCCGAGATCGACCAGAAGCAGGTTCACGGCAAGAGCTCCAGGTCCATGGCCAGGTCCAGCGCTGGCGCGGAGTGCGTCAGACGGCCGACCGAACAGGCGTCGATGCCGGCGCGGGCGAAGGCGCCAATCGTCGCGAGCGTCACGTTGCCGCTCGCCTCGAGGCGTGTGCCGGCGCCAGCGCGATCGCGCAACGCGACGGCGGCCGCTGCTTGCTCCGGCGTGAAGTTGTCGAGCAGGATCCACTCGACGCCCAGCGGCAGCGCCAGCTCGAATTCGGCGAGCGAATCGACCTCGACCTCGATCGCCAACGCGGGATACAAGCGGCGGCCGCGAGCCACGAGGTCGGCGATGCGGCGGCCGCCGGCCGCCCAGTGATTGTCCTTGAACATGATGCGATCATAGAGGCCCAGACGGTGGTTCACGCCACCACCGCAGCGCACAGCGTACTTGGCCAGGGCGCGCCAGCCGGGCAAGGTCTTGCGGGTGTCCAGGACCTGGCAGGCGGTGCCGGCCACGGCGGCTACATACTCCGCCGTCAAGGTGGCGATCCCCGACAAGTGCTGCAGAAAGTTGAGCGCCGTGCGCTCGCCCGACAACAGCGCCGCCGTTGGGCCCTCCAGATCCGCAACGAACTCTCCCGCCTGCAGGCGCCAGCCGTCCGGCACGAGCAGGTTGACCGTCACGCCGGGATCCAGTTGCTCGTAGACAGCCGCCAGCAGCGGCGCGCCCGCAAGCACGCCCTCCCGGCGGGCGGCCACGCGCGCTCGAACGCGTCGCGCCGCGGGCACCGCGACCTGCGTCGACACGTCACCGGGTCCGATATCCTCGGCGAGGGCCTGGGCGATCAGAGTCCGCACCCAGGGATCGGCGAACAGGGCTTCGCGGGTCATGGTCCCTCCTCGTCGCTTTCGCCGCCGATACCCCAGGTCGTCTTCAGATCTTCGATGCGGTCACGGATCTGGGCGGCCTCTTCGAAACGGAGTTCGGCGGCGGCGCGGTCCATTTCTTCGTTCAACAGGCCGAGCACCGTACGCGGGCTGAGATCGCGCGCGAGGATCGCCGTCCAGGGCCGCGCGGCCGGCGCCGCCTCTTGTCGCGTTCCCGCCGCGGCGGTTTGCTGCATGATCTCCGCCCGGCTCTTGGTGATCGTGCGCGGCGTGATCCCGTGCTGGCGATTGTAGGCGAGCTGCTTCTGGCGGCGGCGTTCCATTTCCTCGCAGGCCTGGCGCATCGAATCGGTCAGGCGGTCGGCGTACATGACCACGCGGCCGTTGAGATTGCGCGCGGCGCGGCCCGCTGTCTGGATCAAGCTGCGGGCGCTGCGCAGGAAGCCTTCGCGGTCTGCATCCAGGATCGCGACGAGCGACACTTCCGGCAAATCCAATCCCTCGCGCAGCAGGTTCACGCCGACGAGGACCTCGCTTTCGCCCAATCGCAACTGGCGCAGAATCTCGATGCGGTCCAGGGCGGCGATGTCACTGTGCAGATACGCGACGCGCAGCCCCGCTCGGCTCAGATACTCGGTCAGGTCCTCGGACATCTTTTTGGTCAGGGTCGTCACGAGCACCCGTTCGCCGCGCGCCGTGACCTCGCGGCAGCGCGCTAAGAGATCGTCCACCTGGTTCGCCACCGGCATGATCTCGAGCGCTGGATCGACCAGACCCGTGGGCCTGATCACCTGCTCGACCACTTCTCCCTCGCTCTGGGCCAGTTCCCAGTCGCCCGGCGTCGCCGACACGAACACGGTCGCCGGCATGAGCGCGGTGAATTCGGCGAACACCAGCGGCCGGTTGTCGAGGGCGCTCGGCAGGCGGAAGCCGTGCTCGACGAGCTGGAGCTTGCGCGACCGGTCGCCGTTGTACATGGCCCCGATCTGCGGCACGGTGGCGTGCGACTCGTCGATGAACAACAGGAAGTCGGCGGGGAAGTAATCCAGCAGGCAGGCGGGGCGCTCGCCCGGACGGCGCTGGTCGAAATACCGCGAGTAGTTCTCGACCCCGGGGCAGTGGCCGATTTGCCGGATCATTTCCATATCGTAGCGCGTGCGGCTTTCCAGGCGCTGGGCTTCGAGGGGTCGCCCGGCGGCGGCAAACTCGGCCAACCTCGCCTGGAGGTCCTGCTCGATCTGCGCGACGATGGTGCGCGAGCGCGCGCGGTCGATGATGAACTGGCTGGCTGGAAAGACCGCCGCCGCCGACACGTCTTCGAGCGGGCGGCCGCTGAGTTGATCGATCCAGGTCAGGCGCTCGATCTCGTCACCGAAGAATTCCACCCGCAGGGTGCGCTCCTCGTGCGCCGCGCGCACCTCTACCACGTCGCCCCGCACGCGGAACGAGCCGTAGTCCGGTGTCGCGTCGCGGCGTTCGTACGCCGCGTCGATCAACAGCTGCAGCAAATCCTCGCGATCGAGCCGCTGGCCGCGCTGTAGATGAACGATGCCCTCTCGAAACGTGCGCGGATTGCCGAGTCCGTAGATCGCCGAAACCGAGCAAACGACGACCACGTCGCGCCGGGCGAGCAACGAGCTCGTCGTCCGCAGGCGCAGTCTCTCGATCTCCTCGTTGATGCTCGTGTCCTTCTCGATGTAGGTGTTGGTCTGAGGGATGAAGGCTTCCGGCTGATAGTAATCGTAATAGCTGATGAAGTACTCCACGGCGTTGTCCGGGAAAAAACCCTTCAGCTCGCCATAGAGCTGCGCCGCCAGCGTCTTGTTATGGCTGAAGATCAAGGTCGGCCGCTCGATTTCGGCGATGACGTTGGCCATCGTGAATGTCTTGCCCGATCCGGTAACACCTAGCAGTGTCTGCCAGCGTTTGCCCCGGCGGACGCCGGCGACGAGTTGCCGGATGGCTTCCGGTTGATCGCCAGTAGGCCGAAACGGTGCATGCAATTTGAAAAGACCCAACGTCAGTTGCCGTCCGCCGCGACCCGCGACCGGTCCAGGACCACAGGTTCGCCCGGACGCCACGGTCGCGTCGACTGGGGTTCACCGTTGAGCGAAACCTCGACTCCCTGCAGGGAGTCCAGGATCAGGGTGAAGTGGTCGTTGGCGCCCCAATAGGCGGCGTAACCGCCGCGCACGGCATAGACCTCGCCGTGCTGCAGGTTATACGCCGGCAGCGGCGCCGGCCGTTCGCGCCAGATCACCGGCACTGCCGAAGGTTGCCCGTCCCGGCGCACCGAGCAGTTGGCGGCCGCCGGCAACAGGACGCGCAGAACCAACGCAAACGACTCGCCGCCCTGAAACCGCAGATTCCGGTCGCCGCGTACGGCGGACGGCAGGTCGGCGGGCTCTACGGCCGCGGGCGCACCTACTGGACCGGCCGCGCTGGGTTCGTCCGCCTCGCCGACCAGGCTGCTCGCGCCCGGCTCGGTGGCGGCCGGTTGCGCGTCCTGCAGCTGCTGGCTGTCTGCGGCAGGCGGCGGGACGTCCAAAGCTGCCGCGGGATTGGACGGTGCCGCCGGCTGGCCGCCGCCGGTCGGCCGTAGCACCAAGAACCAGAGCACCGCCAGCACGACCGCGACCGCGCCCACGCCCAGCGCGATGTAACGCAGCCACGGGACGCCGACGCGCGTCACCGTCACCTGGTCTTCGTTCCAGACCATGCCGCCGGCTGCTGTCTTGCCGGTAGTCGGCGGGCCGGCGACTCGTTCGTAGAGTTGCAGCACAGCGCCAGCGTCAAGTCCCAGCCAAGTGGCGTAGGAACGCAGGAAGCTCTTGGCATACAGCGACTCCGAGAGCTGGTGGTACTCGTCGCGTTCGAGGGCGTCAAGCAGCCGCAACGGAATCTTGGTCTCTGCGTGCGCCGCGTCGAGATCGCAACCGCGCGCCAGCCGTGCCTCACGGAGCATCTGCCCCGGGGACTGGGCCGGGATCTCCTGCGCCATGCCGCACCTCCCTGCGCCTTTTCAGGCCTCCAGACCGGCCAAGCGCTCCCGCAGCCGCGTCGCCGTGGCCTCGTTCTCCGCCAGCGTGTCTCGCTGCTGCTGCACGACCGCCGCTGGGGCCTGCGCAACGAACTTCGGGTTGGCCAGCTTGGCTCGGCAAGCCGCCAACCAGTTCTCGACGCGGGCTAATTCCTTGCGCAGCCGCTCGCATTCCTTGTCCGGATCGACGAGCCCCGCCATCAACAAGAAGACTTCGACCTCGCCAACGACCGTGACGCCAGCCGGCCGGGGCGCGTCGCCTCCCCGCACGACACTGACGTCTTCGAGCTTGGCGAGCAGCGCGATGCGCGCGGTCTGAGCGGACAACGCCGCCGCTCGGTCCGGCGCCGCAACGCGCAGCACCGCGTGGCCGCGCCTGCCCGGCGCCACCTGCAACTCGCTGCGCAAGTTGCGCAGGGCGCTGGTGATCTCCATGACCTCGGCGAATATAAGCTGTTCGGCGCCGAACGGCAGCGGACCGCCCGCGACGGGAAACGCCGAGACCATCAACCGGCCGGCCGCCGGCGGCAGCCAGTTCCAGAGTTCCTCGGTGATGAAGGGCATCACTGGATGCAGCAGCTTGTAGCTGAGCGCGAGTTGCAGGCTCGCCACCAGGAGCGCCGGCGCCCGCAGCTCCGGTTGGCGCAAACGCGGTTTGATCGCCTCGAGGTACCAGTCGCAGAACTCGTGCCGGAAGAAGTTGAACCCGCTGTAGGCGGCGTCGTTGAGGCGCCGCCGCGTGAAATGCTCGTGGCAGTCTGCCGCGGTTTGCAGCAACCGGTGCAGGATCCAGAAGTCCTCCAGCTCCAGTTCGCCGTCGGTAAGGTCGACCGGCGGCGCGGTGCCGAACGTCTCCCGCCACAGGCCGGTCAGCGCCGCGGCCGGCGCCTGGTCCCAGGGGCGGCCAGCTGCCAGCTCGAGCATACCGGCCGGCGGCGCCGCGGCGGCTGGCGGCGCGGTCCACCCGGCTTCGTCCCAGTAGCTCAGCACCAGCTTCGTCGCCTGAAAGATCTTGTTGCAGAAGTTGCGGCCAACCTCCAATGAGCTCTCGCTGAAAAAGATGTCCTGCCCCGTCGGGGTCAACATCACCAGCGAGCAGCGCAAGGCGTCGGCGCCGTAGGTCTCGATCAAATCGATCGGGTCGGGGCTGTTACCGAGCGATTTGCTCATTTTGCGCCCCTCGCTGTCGCGCACGATGCCCGTGAACAAGACCTCGCAGAACGGCGGCTCCTGCAAGAAGGCGTAGCTCGCCATGACCATGCGCGCCACCCAGAAAAAGATGATGTCGGCGGCGGTCACCAGCACGCTGGTGGGATGATAGCGCGCCAGGTCGGCCGTCGCGTCAGGCCAGCCCAAGGGCGAGAACGTCCACAGCCAGCTGCTGAACCAGGTGTCCAGAACGTCGGCATCCTGCTCCAGGCGGGCGCCGCCGCAATGCGCGCAGCGTTCCGGCGTCGTCGTCGCGACCAACTCGGCGTCGCAGTCCTGGCAGTACCAAACCGGCAGCCGATGGCCCCACCAGAGCTGGCGGCTGATGCACCAGTCGCGAATATTGGCCAGCCAGTTGTGATAGACCCCGACCCAGCGTTCCGGTAGAAGCTTGATGGTCCCGTCGGCAACCGCCTGCGCAGCGGGGCCGGCCAGTTCCCTCATGCGCAGGAACCACTGGCGGCTCAAGTATGGCTCGATGATGGCGCCGCAACGATCGTGGTGACCGACTTGATGGACATGCTTCTCGACCTTCGCCAGCAATCCCGCCGCCGTCAACGCGGCGACCGTGCGCTGGCGCGCCTCGAAGCGGTCGAG
>JAQULN010000027.1:0-722 GCA_028718575.1 Candidatus Krumholzibacteriia bacterium
GCTCGCCGGCTGGTGCGGGTTCCCCATATCGGGTTGGCCAACCTCATCTTGCAGCGGACGTTGGTGGCGGAGCACCTGCAGGCGGGTGCCGAGCCGCTGCATCTGGCGAACACGCTATTGAATCTGATGAATACGCCCGGGCGCCGGCAGGAGTACTACCGGGGATGCACCGAACTGCGGCGCCGCTGCGGCGGCGCCGGCGTCTGGCGCCGGGCGGCGCGGGCCATCTGGGACCTGCTGGAGCCTACCCAAAGGGGCTGATCGTGTCTGCGCAGCGGATCAAGTGCTGGCTGGCCCGGCCCGCCTGGCGGGCCCTCAGCCGGTCGTGGCGCATGCAACGGACGCCGCTACGGCCGGGACCGCTCTCGCCGCCTGTCATCTTCGCCTGTCTGCATCGTGACATACTACCGGCCATTTGCTATTGCCGGCCGGCGCGCCCGGCCCTGCTGGTCAGCAAGAGTCCCGACGGACAGATCCTGCAGCGCGCGCTCGCCCATGACGGCTTCGAGTTCGTGCACGGCAGCACCGGACACGACGGCCGCGACGGATTTGTCGGTCTTTTACGCGTCTTGCGTCGCGGCGGGCATGTGGGTCTGGCCGTCGACGGCCCGCGGGGTCCCTTCGGGACCGTGCACGGCGGTGTCTTGTTGCTGGCCTCGCGCTCCGGAGCGCCGATCGTGCCGTTGACCGTGGCTCGGCGCGGTTGCCTCCACTTAGATCGG
>JAQULN010000027.1:732-13766 GCA_028718575.1 Candidatus Krumholzibacteriia bacterium
GTGGGACCGCACCCGCGTGCCCTGGCCGGCAGCGCGCGTGAGCGTTGCCGCGGGGCCGCCGCTAGCGGTGGCGGCCGCTGCCGGCGAGCAGGATCTGGACGCGCTGCGGCGCGAGCTGGAGCGGCGGTTGGGCAGCGAGACGGAGGTCGCGCGTGCAGATCGTTGACCAGCGTTCCCGCCTGGAACAGCTCCTGTCCAGGCCGGCGCCCGCAACGGCGCCGCGCTGGCCGGCGCGTCTGGCCGGCCTTCTGGCGGATAAGCTGGCCGCCGCCCGGGCCGCGCGGCGACAACCGCCGCCGTCAGGAGTGCTGGTGCTGTCGATCGGGAACCTGCGGGTCGGCGGCACGGGCAAGACGCCGCTCGTGCAGTCGTTGGCGCTCGACCTGCAGGCGCGAGGCGTGGCCGACGGCGCGATCCTGCTGCGCGGCCACGGCAGCGCCGCGTCGGGACCGTTCGCGGTCGATCCGGACGATCCGGCCGCGGCCGATGAAGCCCGCCTGCTGGCGGCCGCGGTGCGGGCCGGAGGCTGGACTGTGGTGCAGGCGCGCCGGCGATCGGCAGGCGTGGCCTGGCTGCGGCGCGAGCGACCGCGCTTGCGTCTGTTGGTGCTGGAGGATGGTTTTCAGACCGCAGGGGTTGGCCGTCAACTCGACGCGCTGGTCCTGGATACCTGGACGGAAGCGGGCGGCGTCATCACCGCGCGCACCGGAGCTGTCCTGCCGTTCGGACCCTATCGAGAAACCGCCCGCGGCGCGGCCCGCGCCCACGTCTGGCTGCTCGAGACCGCCGCACCGCCGCCGCATCCCGCGGCCGGACTCGACGGCGGCGAGGCTCCGCGCACGATCCTCTGCTTCCAGCGCTGCCACGCATTGCACGTCCCGCCCGATCGCCCGGAGGGGTCGATCGCCCTCGCGCACGATCCCGAGGTCGCCTGGGGGCTGGTGGCGGGATTGGCGCGGCCGGAACCGTTCGAAGCGGCAGCCAGCGAGCTGCTGCGCCGCGAACCGGTGCTGGCTGTACGCTGCCGCGATCACTGCGCGTATGACCGGGGGCAGGTCGCGGCGATCCTGGCCGAGGGGCGCCAGGCCGGCGTCGCCGCCTGGCTGACGACCGCCAAGGACTGGGTGAAGCTCCAGGCGCTCTGGCCGGCCGGGGCGCCCGTACTGCTGGTGCGGCAAAAGGTGACCTGGAACGGCAACAAGACGCTCCCCGCACTGGTCGAGGAGCGCTTGCAGCGGATGTCTGCGCCCGGTGGCTTGCCGGACTAGTTCGCGACCACGGAATCGACGAACATGACGCGCAGACTCGTTTCGATGTCCACTACCTTGTCACTGCCAGACTCATGTCCGTAGAAGATGACCCGGACGTTGGCCTGGAACGGTGGGATTTCATACAGGACGCCCAGACGGATAAACCATTCCGAGTACTTCATGTCCCAGCCCACGATGATCAACGACGCGCCAGCCTCTTCATAGACCGGTACCATGATGTTGGTGCTGCCGCCGATCACGTTGTGCTGCGTCAGGTCGACCCCGTAGTCGTCGTAGATTTCGGGCACGTTCTCCCATAACAGATCGTAGTGCGTGATCTGGAACCAGCTATGAGCGGCGTCCTCCGGCAGCATGATCGTCGAGCCGTAAGGGCGCGCATGGAACACGAAGCCCGCCGTGGTGAGCGCGACCAGGGTGTCGCCGGACGAGATCGTCAAGAACGGTGCGACGAGGGGATTGCCCCCGTTCGTGGACTGCACATCACAGACCAGGCGCTGCCAGTCGTTGCCGTCGTGGTTGGAGCAGCTGCTGAAGACCAGCACCAGGGACAAGACCAACAGGCCGCCGAGGGCCGATCGCATCACGGAGGACTTCACGTCATCCCTCCCGGGGGTTCGAGGTGCGGCCGGGTCGGCCGGCACGGACCGATCTTCCAGATTCCGGACTGGATATCGGCACATCGCGGACGGACTTGACATCGTAATCAGATTCCGTCCGTTCTCCGGTATCAGAGCAGAAAACGGGCCAAATCCGGGTTTTTGGATTTGCCGTCGCAGGAGGCATCTCGTGATCGTTGCCTGGAGGCGTCGGTTCGCACTATCTTGGCCGCAAGAGTTGTCGCCGCTCGCCGCGGTGAGAATCGGTGAAACGAGGATGGTTTTTCATGTACCTGGCGGATCCGCGTTCCAGTCGCTGCCTGGTCATTGGGTCGGGGCTTGCCGGCTTGCAATTTGCGTTGTTGGCCGCCAACGACGGCCACGATGTCTGCGTGGTCACCAAGAAAGATTCGCAGGAAAGCAACTCCAACTACGCGCAGGGGGGAATTGCCGCGGTACTGTCACCGCTGGACCATTTCGACCTGCACGTCCGCGACACGCTGGCCGCGGGCGACGGCCTGGGGCGTGAGGATGTCGTGCGGCGCATGGTCGAGGCGGGACCCAGGCTGATCCAGCGGCTGCTGGCGGCGGGAGCTCGGTTTCAACCAGCCGAGGCGGCGGCGGACGTGCCCTTCGATCTCGGTCGCGAGGGTGGACATTCTTGCCGGCGGATTCTGCACGCCAAGGACCTGACCGGTCACATGCTCGAGACGACGCTGCTGGAACGCTGCCGCGAGCAAGCGGCGATCGCCATCGACGAGGACCATCTCGCCGTCGATCTGATTCTGGGCGGCGAGCTGGGTCTGACCGGGGACGCGGCGGGACGCGTCGTCGGCTGTTGGACGCTGGACCGCCGAACGCAGTCGCACCGCGCCTTCCTCGCGGACATCGTGGTGCTGGCGACCGGCGGTTGCGGCAAGGTCTATCGCTACACGAGCAACCCGGACATCGCCACCGGTGACGGGCTGGCCATGGCCTATCGGGCGGGGGCGCCGCTCGCCAATCTGGAGTTCGTGCAGTTTCACCCCACCTGTCTTTACCATCCCGAAGCCAAGAGCTTTCTGATCAGCGAAGCGGTCCGGGGCGAGGGCGCGTATCTGGTCAATCGGCGGGGCGAGCGCTTCATGCCGCACTACGATCCGGCGGCGGAGTTGGCGCCACGGGACGTGGTGGCGCGCGGCATCGACAGCGAGATGAAGCTGAGCGGCGACCCCTGCGTGTATCTGGACCTGCGGCATCTGCCGCGAGCGCGCATTGAGGCGCGGTTCCCGCATCTGGTCGCCACCTGCCGCCTGTACGGCCTCGATCTGGCCGGCGAGCCGGTCCCGGTGGTGCCAGCGGCGCACTACATGTGCGGCGGCGTCGTCGTCGACGCGGATGGTCGCTCGGCGCTGCCGGGGCTGTTCGTGGTCGGCGAGTCCGCCTGCACCGGCATCCACGGCGCAAACCGGCTGGCCAGCAACTCGCTGCTCGAAGCGATCTACCTGGCCGAGGCGGCGGCGCAAGCGGCGCGATCCGAGCCGCGGATCATCACCGACGGGGCCCGCTGGCGTCTGCCGCCCGATCCCTTGCAGCGCGCGGGCGGGGCCCCGGGCGCCGTGATCCTGGAACACGACTGGGACTCCGTCCGCCGGGTGATGTGGGACTACGTCGGCATTGTGCGCGACCGCGAGCGACTCGACGTGGCGCTGTCGCGCTTGCGCGGAATTAGGCGGACGGTCGAGGTCGAATATGCGACGGCGCTGGTCACGCCGGAACTCGTCGAACTGCGGAACATCGCGCTCTTGGGAGAATTGATCGTGCTCTGCGCCCGCGCCCGTCGGGAGAGCCGCGGCCTGCATTATACGACGGACTATCCGGCCAAAGCGCCGGGCGCCGCGCGGGACACCTTGATCGGACGGAACCAGCCGACCGACGGTGAAACCGCTTGGGAACCGGAGACCGCGCCCGGAGATGCGGCGTGACGCCGACGGCGGGGCGGCCCTGGTACGAAACCGCGTTCGGCCCCCATTACCCACTTCTCTACGCTCACCGCGACTTGACCGAAGCCCGGCGCTGCGTGGCACTCTTGCCGGCGTTGGCGCCGCTCGGGCCCGGTCCGATTCTGGATCTCGGCTGCGGGCAGGGGCGCCACCTGCACTGGCTGGCGGGGGTGCGTCTACCCGTGCTGGGACTGGATCTGTCGTGGTCTCTGCTCACGGCGGCGAAGCGGGCGGCCGGCGGCCTGCCGGTGATCCAGGGCGACATGCGGGCCATTCCGCTGCGCGCGGCCAGTTGCAGCGCGGTCCTGTCGCTGTTCACCACGTTCGGCTATTTTGGCGGAGTTAGGGCGCACGATCCCGTGGTGCGGGAAGTGGCGCGGGTGCTGGCCCCGGGCGGGCACTGGTTCTTGGATTTTCTGGACAGCGAACGGGTTGCCGCACAACTGAAAACGAGCGCCGGGACTCGGCGCCGCCGGACGGGCGCGTTGTTGGTCGAAGAGCGGCGTGAATTGGCCGACCAGCCGCGACGGGTGATCAAGACAATCACCCTGCAGGCGGCGCCTGGTTGCGAACCCGCTGCGGCGGCACTCGGGATCGGTCCGCAAGGTCTGCGGTACGTTGAAGAGGTCACGTTGTTCAGCCTCGACGAACTGACAGGGATGGCCGCCGCGGCCGGGCTGCAGCCGGTGGCCGCAGCCGGGGACTATGCGGGAGCCCGCCTGGTGCCCGGCGCCAGCGAACGCTGGTTGCTGGTTTACAGGCGGGGCAACGAGGAAGGCGCGCAACTATGATCGGAGTCCAGACCGGCGCCAGGCTCACCGTTCATGCTGATATGGGCCGCTTGTTCCGGGACTGGCTGGCCGGCAACGAGGTCCTCGGCGCGGCCGGCGAGGACCTCCATCGCTTCGTGGCGGCCGCGACAACGCCAGCCGGCTCCGGGCCGATCTGGGCGGCGGACGAGTGGCGGCAGGCATGGCTGCTGGGTTTTCTGCCGGACCTTGCAAGCGACGCCGACCGCCAACAAGCGCGGTTGGACGTCGAACAACTCGCAGCCGGTCAGGCGGACGCCGTCATCACCGGACAACAGCCGGGTTTTCTGGGCGGTCCTCTGCACACGCTCTACAAGATCGTGACCGCGGTCATTCTGGCCGAGTTGCGTACGGCGGCTGGCCGGCCGACGATACCGGTTTTCTGGTCGGGCGACGACGATGACGATCTGCGCGAGGCACTGCAGCCGGTGATCTGGGACCCCGACCGCGACATTCTGCTCCAGCACGGCGACCATGGGCGACGCGGCTTGTCGTCGGACCGCATGGTCGGCGATCTGCCTGCCGCAGAGATCGCCGTCGGCGCCGCGCACTGGCTGGCTCAGATGTCCGACCGCAACGAGCTGGCGCGAGACCTGGCGATGATCTGGCGCGACGGAATCGCGTCGGGGGACACGTGGAGCCGCCTGCAACGGCGGGCGCTCCTGCGGGTTTTCCGTGAACACCGGCTGCTGGTGGTCAGCGGCAACGATCCGTTGCTGCACGCGGCAGCGGGCCCGTTCTACAGCCGGCTCTGGCAGGAGCGCAGCCGACTGCGGGACGCGGTCCGCAGCGGCGCGAGGCAGCTGGTTGCCGCCGGATATGATACGGCGGTCACCGAGCCCAGTATCCAGCGTTTCCTGCACCTGGGTCGTGAGGGGCGCCGCCAACCGCTGGCGGCCGAGTACGCGGGCCGCCTGCCGGAGCCGGCGGATCTGCGCCCCGGTGTCGTCGCGCGATCGCCGGTGCAAGACTGGCTGTTCCGTCCCGCAGGAGTGGTGGTCGGACCCGGCGAAGCGGCCTACCTCAAGCAACTGGAACCGCTCTACGCGGCCTTTGATTTGCCGCGGGCGCCCTTGCTGCCGCGGTTGTTCGCCCAGCTCGGTCCGGCCGGCCAAGGTGCCTTTCGTTTCTGGGCGCTCGATCTCGCCGAGCGGGAGAGCCCGGAAGACGGCGCCGAACTGAACGCCGCCGCCCAACGTGTTACTGCGTTGGCGCGCAACGAATTGCTAGCCGTGCTGCGAGGGCCGGGCGGAGTGCAAGCGGCCCGCTTGGAGGAACTCACCAGCCAGGTACTTCGCCGCTGGGCGCGCTACCTTACTGGTGTGTTGCAGCGTGAACAGCGCCGCCGCCGTGACGAGCCCGGCGCGGGGCAGCCGGCTTGGTTGCGGCCGAACGGTCGCCGCCAGGAACGCGCTCTGGCCTCCTTCGGTGCGGCGGCCTTGTGGGGCGATGAGCTGATTGCCGCGCTCGCGCATGCTTGCCGGCGCTACGTCGACGGCGGCCTGGACGGGGATTGGCGCGAGTACCTGGTGACGGTTCCGTTGCCTTGACCGTAACGATGGGCGAAGGACCGGTACGCGAAACGAGGTGAGCGATGGTCGAGTCCGGATGCGACCTGCTCTGCATCTGCCCACACAGCGACGACGCCGAGATAGCCCTCGGCGGCACGCTCCGCTTGCTCGCCGACCACGGCCGGCGGATCTGGGTCTGCGATCTGACCCGGGGCGAACTGGCGACCAACGCCGATCCGCAGACGCGGTGGACCGAAGCAATCGCGGCCGGCGGTGTTCTGGGACTCGCCGGACGCGTCCAACTCGAACTGCCCGACGGTTGGGTCGATCCGGCGTCGCCCGCGCAAGTGTCCGCCGTGATTGCGGTCCTGCGCACGTTGCGGCCCCGTTGGGTTGTCTCGGCGCCGGTCGCCCACCGGCATCCCGACCACCTGGCCACGCCGCCATTGGTGCAACGAGCCTGTTTCTTGGCAAGGTTGGCGGCCCATACGGCCGCCGCTCCGCCGGCGCGCTGGTGGCCTTGCCCGCCGGCGGAGCCGCCGGCCGCAACCTGGATTCCCGCCGTTACCGGCGCGGTCTGTCCCGAGCAAGCCGAACCTGATCTGCTGCTGGACGTCTCGACGACCTGGCAGGCCAAGCGCCGGGCCCTCGCGTGCTATGCCAGCCAGTTCCAACGCGGTCCAGGCCGGCGGCCCACCGCGATCAACGACCCTGAGTTCATGGCCGCGGTCGAGGATCTGGGACGGCGTTGGGGTCGGCGCGCGGGCGTCGCCTGGGCCGAGGCGCTCCAATTGGCGGCGGTTCCGGTCGTGACCGACCTGCCGGACGGGCAGTGGGCATGACGCGCGTGCCGGCCATCGGGATCACCTGCTACCCCAGCCAGGGCGGCAGCGGGATCATCGCCACGGAACTAGGTCTCGGTCTGGCGCGCTGCGGTTACGCGGTGCACTTCATCTGCGCCAGTCCGCCCCTGCGCTTGCGTCAATACAACGAAAATATCTTTTACCACCAGGTCGACATGGTCGACTATCCGGTCTTCCAGTATCCGCCGTACACGTTGAGCCTGGCCACGACGATGGCGGAAACCGTTCAACGCTACAAACTTGATATCCTGCACGTGCACTACGCGATTCCCCACGCGGCGAGCGGCTATCTGGCGCGCGCGATGGTCGGCGGCTCGGCGAGGTTGAAACTGATCACGACGCTGCACGGAACCGACATCACCCTGGTCGGCCAAGCGCCCGCTTATTTTCCGATGACGCGGTTTCTCATCGACCAATCCGACGCTGTGACAGCGGTCAGCCGCTTTCTGGTCCGCGAGACCCGCAAGGTCTTCGGGGTCGAGCGACCGCTCGAGGTCATTCCCAATTTCGTCGACACGCGCCATTTCTGTCCTCGCGAAGATCCGCACGAGCGATCGCGCTACGCCCGCCGGGACGAGGCGCTGATCCTGCACGCATCGAATTTCCGGCCGGTCAAGAACCTGGCCGCGGTTGGCGAGACCTTCGCCCGGATCGCCGCGCGTCATCCGGCGCGACTGCTGCTTCTGGGCGAGGGACCGGAACTCGCGCCGCTGCTTACCCGCCTGCAGGAGTTCGGTCTGGGCGAGCGGGTGACGGCGCTCGGGTTGGTCGAGGATCTGGCGACGGTCCTGCCGCTGGGCGACCTGCTCCTGCTGCCGTCGCACCACGAAAGTTTCGGCCTGGTCGCGCTGGAAGCCATGGCTTGCGGTGTGCCTGTGATCGCCACCAACCGCGGCGGCACCGAGGAGTTCATCACGGACGGCGTCAACGGATTCCTGCGGGATCCCGCCGATCTGGATGGCATGACCGCGGCGGCGCTGCAGATCGTGGCCGACGACGATCTGCGCCGCCATATAGCCGAGGAGGCGCGGCGGGACGCCGTGGCGGAGTTTGGAACCCACTGCGTCTTACAGCGTTATATCGAACTGTACGATCGGGTGCTGAGCGATTCGGCCGCGCCCGGCCCGGCGGAGTGACCCGGTTGTTGACAGTACGCTGGCGCAACGGCACATTATGGCTAGCGTTGCTGGTGTCGCGTCCCGTTTTCCGCCGGCCGGCTGCCGCCGGCTGCAGGGGGTGAGCCATGGCGGAACCCCGTGATCTCATCAGACAAATCGACATCATTGCCGAAGCGCACGCATCCTTCCGACCGGAGGCTTATCTCTTTGTACTTGAGGCACTTGAAAAAGCCATGCGGGACCGCGGACGGCGTGAACACATTTCTGGCGAGGATCTGCTGGAGAGCATCAAACAGTTGGCGCGCGAGCGGTACGGCGTGATGGCGACTGACGTATTCGCCGCCTGGGGCGTACGGGCCACGCTGGATTTCGGCCGTTGTGTTTTTCACTTGATCGAGGGCGGACTGCTGAGCAAACGCGACGAGGATTCGTTGCGCGACTTCATCGACAAATACGACTTTCGCCAGGTCTTCGAGGAAGATTACTTCCTCGGCCGGGCTTGACCCGAAACGCCGCGGGAACCTTCCTGGCGGCCGTACGTTCGCAACCAGTTCATGGCGGCCTGGCCTTCGCCAGGCCATGCGCCGGGCCAGGGAGGGCCCGCCGCGGCGGCGCCAGGCTCTTGGACGCCGTTTCGCACCGTCGCCTCTGGCGCTAAGGAGCCTCGCATGCCCGCCGTCCCGTTCCTCATGTCGTTCGGCGCTTCGGAACTCGTCGGTCTCATCGCCGAAACGACATTCTTCGGGAAGTTCATCCTGCTGGTTTTACTCGTCCTGTCGGTCGTGTCCTGGGCGGTCATGCTCGAGAAGGGGCGTCAGTTCGCGCGGATCAGGACCGGGCACCGCGAGTTCTGGGATCGCCTCGACGATTGGCTGGACGACCGGATCTCCGGCTCCCAACTGCAGGCCTGGGCCGAGTCACGGCCCGAGCTGCCGCTCGCGAATCAGTTGATCGAGGTCCGGGAGTTGGACGACGCGCCGTCGGTACGGCGCGCCAGCGAGCGTATCGCGTATCTGGAGATCGAGCGGCTCGAGCGGTATCTCATGCTCCTGGCGACCGCCGTCAGCATCTCGCCCTTCCTCGGTTTGATGGGGACGGTCTGGGGCATCATGACGAGCTTCTGGAACATGGCCGCGATGCAGAGCGCCAACTTGACCGTGGTGGCACCGGGCATCGCCGAAGCGCTGGTCACGACGATCGCCGGCCTTGCGACGGCCATCCCGGCCGTGATCTTCTACAATTCGCTCGTGCGCAAGATCGACCTCGTGGGCAACGAGATGGAACGGTTGCGGACGGTCCTCGAAGAGCGCGTCGGCGGCGGCCGCGGTGAGGTCTATCCCGGCGCCCGCGACTTCGCCCGGCGTCCCGCCGTGCACGACAAGGAGCATATTTGATGCGGCGCCGGTCGACATTCCGCGGGCTGGCCAGCATCAACATCACGTCGTTGGTGGACGTGACGCTCTGTCTGTTGATCATCTTCATGCTCACGGCGCCGTATATCCAGGGCGGCGTGGAGGTCAATTTGCCGGCGGCCGATACCCGCACGCAACTCGTGCGTGAAGGCCCGGTGATTAGCATCACCGCCAATCGCCAGGTTTTTTTCCAAGAGGATGCGATCAGCCTGGATGATCTCGTCGAGAGGCTGTCTCCGTATCTCCCGGACCGCGAGACCATTCCCGTCTATCTGCGCGCCGACGAAGAGATCCCGTACGGCTTCGCGTTGCAGGTCATGGCTGTGATCGAGCGGGCGGGATTCGTCAACCTGTCGCTGGTCGCCGAACCGGAGCGCTGACGTCCCATGATGCGCGGTCTGCCGTTCAGCATCGTCATGCACCTGGCGGCCCTGGGGCTGCTGACCGCTTGGGGCGGACAGGTCCGGCAGCCGCCGCTCGAACCGCAACGGGTGCTGCGGGTACAGATCGCTCGTTTGCCGGCGGTGGTCCCGCCTGCCAGTGCAGCGATCGTCGAGCCGGCACCAACGGCGATCGTGACGGATCCCGTGCCGGCGCGGCCGCAGCCGGAGCCGCCGCCGATGCCGCCAAAAGAAGTGCCGCGCGAAACCAAGCGGCCGGAGCCGTCCCGTTCGAATCCGGAGCCGGCGGTGCAACCCACGCCGCCGCCGGCGGAGTCGCCGCCCGCGGCGGCCGCCGAGCCCGGCCTCGTCCAGCCGGCCGGCGGTCCGACCGTTTCGGGCACCGACGTCGATTTTCCCTTTGCCTGGTACCTGAATCGTGTCGAGGGCATCATTGCCAGGCAGTGGAATCCCCGCCAACTCGGCTTTCGCGAGAGCACCAGCCGCACCTGTGTCGTCCATTTCTTGATCGATCGCAGCGGCCAGGTTGCGCAGGTCGCGCTTGTGCGCAGCAGCGGCGTGTCGCTCTTCGACCGCGAGGCGTTGCGGGCGGTCAAGGCCGGCCGGCTGCCTCCTTTGCCGGCCAAGTTCCCCCACCGCGCGCTGGGGGTCACCTTCGTGTTCACGCTCGAATCGGGGATCTAGTCGCCATGCCCACCTTGCCGCGCTTTTTGTGCTTCGTCGTCTGCCTTCTTATCGTTGCGTTCCGTCCGCTGCCCGTGGCGGCCCAAGGTGTGCCGGACGTGACCCTGGGGGTGACCAAGACCGCCTTCGCGAAGATCGACATCCTGGTCGGCACCCTGGACGTGCTGTCGGGTGGCCTGGCGGCCGTGGAAGCGGCGGCTGCGCTCGAGCGCACGCTCTCGCGCGATCTCGAGTACAGCGGCCTGTTCCGGGTCGGCAGCGGCGAACAGCCTGCGCCCGCGGGCGATCTCAACTTCGAGTTCGCGATCCGCGGCAGCGTGGAAGGGCCGCTCCGCGACGCGCAGCAAACGGGCCGGGACGCGCCGACGACGGTCAGCCTCGACCTGGTGACCCATCCCGGCGGCCAACTGATCCTCAACAAACAGTACCGCCCGGTGCCGGACCAACTACGAACTACGGCGCACCACTTCGCCAATCAGGTTGTCGAGATGCTCACGGGGGAGCCGGGCATCGCCCTGACTCGAATCGTTTTCTCGCGAGGCAGCGCAGATCGGCGCGATCTCTGGGTCGTCGACTATGATGGCGAGAGCCTGTTGCGCTTGACGGCCAACCGCACGTTGAACCTCTGTCCGGCCTGGAGCCCGGATGGTTCCGAGATCGCGTTTACCAGCTATCAGAACGGGTTGCAGGGTCTGTTCAGCCTCAAGACGGCCACCGGCGAGGTGCGCCGGATCATCGCGCAGGAAGGCCTGAACTTGGGCGCCGACTGGCACCACACCGGCCGCGAACTGGCCGTCTCGCTGTCGCGATCCGGAGACCCGGACATCTACCGCGTCTCGCCGCAGGGTGAGATCCTGCACCGGGTGACCGGCCTGCCTTCGATCGAGATCAGTCCGAGTTGGGACCCCTCCGGCCGCGACATCGTTTTTACTAGTGACAGAACCGGGACTCCTCAGTTATATGTCATCGGCAGCGAAGGGGCCGGTTCTCGCCGGTTGACCTTTGAGGGGCGCTACAATGATTCCGCCTCTTGGTCGCCCACGGGTGACAACATCGTCTATGCCACGCGGGAGACGGACATCACGCAGCTCGTGCTGATCCGTCCCACGGGAGAAGAGCGCCGCTTGCTGACGGATTGGCGGTGGCGAAATTGTGAAGATCCGAGCTGGGCGCCCGACGGCAGGCATATCGTGTTCGCCTCGGATCGGACCGGTGCATTTAAACTATATGTGATGGACGTTGTCGACGGCGACGTCCGTCAGTTAACGTTCGGTGACGAACCGGACATCACCCCGGCGTGGTCCCGCAACTAGGGGCCTAGCCACGCAAGGAGACAAACGCGCGATGAAGGTCATGGGTATGAATCCCCGCAGGGTGCTTTGCTTTCTTGGCCTGGTGATCCTGGCTGCCGGCATGGTCTTCGCGACCGGCTGCGGCAAGAAGCCGGAACCGCAGACCGAGCCCGAGGTGATTGTGGAACCCGTCACGGAAACGATTCAGGAACCGGTCGTACCCGAAGTGCCGGCCGAGCCCCAGCCGTTGGTTGACTACACGAGAATGCAGCCGTCGGAATACGGCATCGAAGACGTCTACTTTGCGTTCGACCGCTACGACCTCGATGACAGGGCGCTCGGCGTCCTGACCCGCAACGCGCGTATCCTCAAGGACCATCCCGAGGTGATCATCCTCGTCGAAGGGCACTGCGACGAGCGCGGCACCGTGGAGTACAACCTCGCGCTCGGCGAACGCCGCGCCAAAGCCGTGCGCGACCATCTGATCCGCTTGGGCATTCCGACCGACCGGTTGCGTGTGACCAGCTACGGGGAGAGCCGTCCGTTCGCCCTGGGCAGCAACGAACAAGCCTGGGCTCAGAACCGCCGGGCTCATTTCGCGCGCCCGTGATCGCGGGAGATTGAGATTTGGCATGGCAACTTTGAATCGTTGTTCGGCCGGCGCCGCCTGTGTGGCGGCAGCCGGCCTTGGACTGCTGGCCGCGTGTGCGCCGCAACTCGATCGCATCGAGCTGGCGGTGCAGGCGAATCGCAGCGAGCTGGCCGAACTGCGCGCGGGGAATCGGCGGCTGGCGTCAGAGGTCCAGGCCCTCGCGCATCTCTTGCGCCTGGAATCGACCGCCGGCGGCGAAACCGAGGCCCAGCGCTTCGCCAAGCTGGGGCAGGTCTCCTTGCAGATCGAGCAACTGCTGCAGCAGTTGGCCGACAACCAGGCCTTCCTGCGCGACCTGTCCGCGCGCGTCGATCTGCTCGCGACCCGTTCCGGTATCCCGACTCTCGGCGAATACAAACCGCCGCCGCGGGCCGAAGCCGGCCTGGCCGATCTGCCGGAAGAAGGGCGTTCGGTCTATCAAGCAGCGCAGCTCGATCGCAGCC
>JAQULN010000028.1 GCA_028718575.1 Candidatus Krumholzibacteriia bacterium
CCTGAGCGCTGGCCAGGTGCGCCTGGTCAGCCGGTTGACCCTGATCCAGTAGGCCAGGCAACGACGGGGGGCGGGCCGGGCCCGCCCCCGCGGCAACGAGGAGATCACCATGCGATTCACCAAGCTGAACGGGCTCGCGCTCGCGCCGCTGCTAATGCTGCTGCTCGGCGCCGCCGCGGCCGAGGCCCGTACCTGGCACGTGGAGAAGGACGGCGGCGGCGACTTCGCCGTCATCCAGGACGCCGTCGAGGCCGCCGCCGCCGGAGATACGATCAGGATCGGGCCGGGAAGGTTCTATGAAGGGCGTATCTGGAGTTTTCCGAGTGGATTGTCGGCATTCATCCGTGTGGTCATCCTGCAATCGGACCTGACGCTGATCGGCGCCGGCGCCGACGAGACCTTCATCGGTCAGGCGGAGCCCTACGAGGTGCCGCAGGGAGACCACAAGGGGATCTACGCAGGGTCCACCCTGGGTGCTTCGCGTCTCGTTGTCGAGCACCTGAGCTTCGAGAACGCCCGCGAAGGCATCTCAACCTGGGAAACCGAGCTCGTCGTCAACCACTGCGCGTTCATCAAATGCGACATCGCGATCTTCTATCTCAACCACCCCACCTCGGGCCTCTTCGTGGCCGACTCGCGGTTCGAAGATCTGGCCAGGGATTTCGAGTTCATCTACACGAACTGGACCGCTCAGGCCAGGATCGAGCGGTGCACCTTCGTCATCGGCCCCACCACCTGGCAGACCATGCACGCGTCGTTCAATAATACCGCGCAAGCGCTGATCAGCGATTGTACGTTCACCGGCGGTACGTTTGGCGTTCAAGTCGACCAGCACTCGCACTGTGAATTCACTCGCTGCGTTTTCGATCAGCAATCGATCTACGGCTTGGTCACGGCTCTTGCCGGCTCAACAACGATCATTTCGCAGTCAGTCTTCCGCAATCAGGGTGTCGCCAACTTGATTATCGAACCGAGCTGCGTACTCCACGTCACCAACTGCGTCTACGAGAACGTCAGCAATGCGAGCATCGTGATCGAACGCGCGGCCGACGTCACGGTCAACAGCAGCGACCTGGCCAGGGGCGCTCAGTACGCGGTCAAGGCGCTGTACCGGGTACCAGGGCAGGCTCCGTTGACGTTCGACTTCACGGACAACTACTGGGGCACCAACGATCCCGACGAGATCGCCGCGATGATCTACGACGCCAGCGACCACGACGACACCAACTACACGATCGACTTCGTGCCGTACCGCAGCGCGTCGACCCCCGTCGAGCGGCGGTCGCTGAGCGAGATCAAGAGGTTGTTCAGGTAGCGGGCGGCGCGGTTGAACGCACGGTGCGGTTGCCGCGGTGAGGAAAGGTCGGACCGCCCGCGTCAGACAACGGCCGCCGGCCGCTTGCTCAACGCCCGCAAGACCCGGCCGGCGATCTCATCGAGCGCGGCCTCTTCGGACACCGCCCCCAGTTGCACCGCCTCGCGCGGCATGCCGTAGACGACGCAGGTGGCTTCGTTCTGGGCGATGGTCCAGGCGCCGGCCTGGCGCATCTCGAGCATGCCGCGGGCGCCGTCGGCGCCCATGCCCGTCATGATGACCCCGATGGCGTCGGCGCCGGCCGCCTTGGCCACCGAGCGGAACAGCACGTCGACCGCCGGCTTGTGCAGCCCGACGCGCGGTCCGTCCCGCAACTCGACGCGGTAACGGCCGGGCCGGCCCTGCACCAGCAGGTGCCGGTCGCCGGGCGCCACCAGCGCGAGCCCCGGCTGCAGGACGTCGCCGTCGCGCGCCTCGCGCACGTGCAGAGCGCTGAGGTGGTCCAGGCGCCCCGCGAGCGAGGCCGTGAACAACGGCGGCATGTGCTGCACGATCACGATGCCCGGTGTGTCGGCCGGCAACGGCGCCAGCAGGCGGCACAGCGCCTCCGGTCCGCCGGTGCTCGAGCCGACGGCGATGATCCCGCGCTTGGCGCCGCCCGGCGGCACGGCGAGAGCCGGCGCCGGCGCGGCCGGTGCGCGAACGGGCGCCGGCGGACGCCGGTCGATCCGCGACGCCGCGGCGGCCTTCACCTTGCGCACCAGTTCGTTGACCATGGCCGGACCCGCCTCCTGGTTCTTGCTCATCACCTCGACCGCGCGCAGTTCGAGCGCTTCGATCGCCTTCTCGCTGCCCGCGCGGGTCAGCGACGAGCAAACGACGACCGGCAGCGGGTAGTGCTTCATGAGCTTGCGCAGGAAGGTCAGCCCGTCCATGCGCGGCATCTCGATGTCGAGCGTCAGCACATCCGGCTTGAGTTTGACGATGAGGTCCCGCGCGACGTAAGGATCGGGGGCTTCTCCGACCACTTCGATGCCGGGATCGCGGGACAGCCCGTCCCGAAAGAGCCGGCGCACGACCGGCGAATCATCGACGATCAGCACCCGGATCATCTCACCCTCGCTCGAGTTCGAGGTGCAGCAGCAGCGGTTCGTCATCCAGCGTGAAGCCCATGCTGTCGGCATCTTCGAGCAGGTCGGCGAGCCGCTCGCGCGGCACGACCTGATGCTGCGGCGCCAGCAATTTGAAGTCGGCTTCGGCGCCGGCGAGGGTCATGATCACGTGGCCGCAGACCACGTTCAGCATCTCGCGCAAGGCGTCGGCCAGCATGTCGGGCGTCGTCAGGTCGGCGGCCTCCAGACCCAGGATGTTGGCCGCGATCTCCGGTTGCAGCGACTCCGGCACGATCACCGCCAAGCTGCCGTTGACCGCCCCCTCGAACTGCATGCGCGCCTCGACCCAGGGTTCGGGGCTCAGCTCGATCTCGTCCAGCGCGACGGGTTCGCCGAACATGAAAGTCAGCTTCTCGACGATGTGCAGGAACGTCGACGCCAGGGCTTGCTGCCGGTCCTCACTCATGGTTGGTCACTCCCATCACCTTGTCCACGACCTCGCGGATCTGCTCCGGCGTGAACGGTTTCTGCACGTACGCCCGCACGCCCTTGTCCTTCAGGCGCTGGATGCGCGGGCCGCTGCCGGCCGAGGAGACGATCACCACGGGCAGATGCTCGATGGCGCCGCTCGCGGCGAGACGGTCGACGAACTCCTCGCCGTCCATCACGGGCATGCTTATGTCGGCGAAGACCAGATCGATCCATTCGCGCTCCAGCACCGTCAACGCCTCGGCGCCGTGACATGCTTCGTAGATCTGACCGATGTCTACGCCCGCCAACCTGAGGGCCTTGGCGATCACCGACCGGACGGTCAGCGAGTCGTCAACGAGCAGGATGTTGAACGCCATTGTGCGCTCCCTTCCCGGCGGGAGTGAAGATCTGGAGCAGTTCTTCCAGACCGGTGATGACTTGAGCTGCGATTGTCTCCGCCTCCTGCGACCGCAGCCCCAGGCGCGCCGCCGCCGCCTCGTCCAGGCGGTACTGCATGCCGTCGCTGCCGAGGCCCCAACCGCAGTTCAGACAGATGACGTCGGCGACATGCACGAGGTCGACCATGCTTTGCAGGCTGTCGTCGACGCGACCGGGCTCGTGGTGCCAGCGCGCCACGGCCACGACCTCGCTCGGCAAGTTCCACCGTTCCAGCAGATGGGCGCCGACCTCGGCGTGGTCCACCCCGAGCACCATGCGCTCGGCCTCGTTGAAGGTCAGGTGGTCGAGTTCCACCAGTTCCTTGATCGGCCCGTCGTCGACTTCGACAAAAGTCCCCAGCAACAGCTTGCCGACGTCGTGCAGCAGCCCTCCGGTGAACGAGTGAGGCTGACAGGTCGGCCGGCGGCCGGCGGCGATCTTCTCGGCGCAAATGGCCACCGCCACGCTGTGCTCCCAGAGCTGGCCGGCCTCTAGGTCATAACCCCGCACGGGCTTGCGCACCAACGGCGCCACCGACATGCAGAGCACCATCTGGAAGATGCGCTTGGTGCCGAGGCGGCTGATCGCGTCGCGTACCGAGCCGATGCCGCCCTGCCAGCCGAAGTACGCCGAGTTGGCCAGTTGCAGCACATTGGCGGTCAGGCCGGGATCGCATTCGATGACACGCGAGAGCTGATCGAAATTCACCTCGGGGTCGTCCAGGAACTCCTGCAGCCGGCAAACCACCGCCGGCAGCGACGGTACCGTGGTAACCTGCGATAGGATCTCGTCGCGACGGCTCACAACGGCACCTCCTTACCCTCGCTCTTGACGGTCACCAGACCGTCCGCCATGTAGAGGTACATCGTGCGCGCCTTGGCGCCGCCGATGTCTTCCGCATCGATCAGGATACTGTTTTTCCACAGCAGCTTGCGCATGATCGTGTAGTTGCGCTGGCCAATGCGGAACGTCTCCTCCTTGCCCAGCGGCGACCCCGCCCCGGCCAGCTTCGCGACCAGGTTGCGGCGTTGTGCGCCCAGATCGAAGAGCGCCGCCAGCAACTTCGACACCCCCGCGTCGACGAACATGAACGGCCGCAACGCCGCCTTCCCCGGATCGATCTTCGCGAGCGGCAGCATGCAGTGGATCAGGCCCCCGACTTTCGCGACGCGGTCGTAAAGGGCCAGGCCGATGCACGATCCCAGCGAGTACGTCACCAGGATGTCCTGCGGACTCTCGGACACTTTCATGTCCGAGATATCCACCGTGACCATCTTCACCCCTGGCGACGCCTGCCGCCTCTGGAGCAGCATGTTTGACACCTTGCACTCCGTTTCTGGTGTGCGGCGAACCGCGCGGCGGACTACTGAGCGGCCTGGGCGATTTCGGCCAGTTCTTCACACTTGAGCACTCGATCGACGTCCAACAGGATGAGGACCTTTTTGCCGAGCTTGCCCATACCCGTGATGAACTCCACCTCGTCCATGCCGCCGCCGAAATTCGGCGCGGGTTCGATCTGTTCCTGGGTGAAGCTCAGTACCTCCGACACTTCGTCGACGATCACGCCCATGGTTACGGTCAGGTCTTCCTGGGCGACTTGCACGACGATCACGCAGGTTTTTTCCGTGTTCTCGATGACCGGCATCTTGAACTTCGAGCGCAGGTCGACCACAGGGATCACGCGCCCGCGCAGATTGATCACGCCGCGCACGTACGACGGCGTTCGCGGCACCCGTGTGACCTCCATGATGCCGATGATCTCTTGCACCTTGAGAATCTCGACTCCGTACTCTTCGCGGCCGAGCACGAACGACAGGTACTTGCCGGGCTTCGCCATGGTCGCTTTCAACGTATCGGTGGACATCTCGCCAACCTCCGCAGTGTGTCATGGCGCCTCGCTGTCGCCAGGCACCGGGTCTACCGAGCTCAGGCCTCGGCGGTCGTCATCGGCAGCTCTTCCGTGTGCCGCAACACAGTGGACGCGTTCTGCGCGGCGCGAATCAGGCCCGCCACGTCCAGAATCAAAGCCACGTTGCCGTTGGACATGATCGCGCCGCCGGCCACGCCCTCGGTGTTCTGCATCGCCTCGCCCAGACTCTTGATGACGATGGATTGCTGGCCGAGGAGATCGTCGGCCAGAAGCCCGATCTTGCTACCTTCGTCCTCGACCACGACGACCACCGCATCGGTTGGATCGGCCTTCGCCGTGGACACGTTGAACAGGCGACCCAAGCGAAACAGCGGCAGGTATTCCTCTTCGAATGCCAGCATCTCGCCCCGATCGAAGACCAGGGAGATATCCGAAGCCACCGGCCGCACCAGGCGCACCACCGAGAGCGTGGGCACGATGTAGTGCTCCGTCCCGCAACGAATGACCATGCCCTCGATGATCGCCAAGGTCAGCGGCAGCTTGATGCTGAACGTCGACCCGCGGCCGGGTTCGGAATGGATTTCGCAGGTGCCGCGCAGTTCCTCGATGTTGCGACGCACCACGTCCATGCCGACGCCGCGTCCGGAAATGTCGGTGACCTTCGCCGCAGTCGAGAAACCAGGCTCGAAGATCAGGTTGTGGATATCGCGGTCCGTCAGCACGTCGCCCTCGCGAACCAGACCGCGCTCGATCGCCTTGGCCAGGATCTTGTCCCGAGGCAGTCCGCGTCCGTCGTCCTGGATCTCGATGCAGATATTGCCGCCCTTGTGGAAAGCGCGCAGCTCGACGCGGCCGATCTCCGGCTTACCGGCGGCGCGCCGCTCGGCGGCGCTGGCTTCCAGACCGTGGTCGATCGCGTTACGCACCATGTGCACCAAGGGGTCGCCGATCTTATCGACCACGTTCTTGTCCAGTTCGGTGTCCTCGCCGGTCATCACGAACTCGATCTGGCGGTTGGTCTTCTTGGCGAGATCGCGCGCCAACCGAGCCATCTTCTGGAAGACCGGACGCACCGGCATCATGCGCAACGACATGCCGATCTCCTGCAGCTCGCGGGAGATCTTGTCGAGGTGGTCGAGATCGCGCGCCAGCTTGACTGTCATCTGAGACCGGACTTCCGGACTCTGGCTGACCATGGATTCGGCGATCACCAGCTCGCCGATCGTGTTGATCAGGCGGTCCAGGCGCTCGGCGTCGACGCGCATGGCCTCCTTCACCTTGACGCCCGAGGCCTTGCCGCCGCCGCGCGACGGCGCACCCGCGGCGGGCGCCCCGGCCTCCTCGCTCTCGGGCTCGAACACCGGTGCCGTCGCCGCCGGCTGCGTCGCAACCGGAGCCGGCGCCGCCGGGTGAGCCGGGGACGCCGCATCGCCGTCACTGCGCCGTTTAAAGTTTGATAGCGGCACGAAACCGGTCTTGCCGGCCAGCGTCGTAGCCGACGGGGGCGCGGGTGTCTCCGGTTCCGGCTCGCTCGCCGCCGGAGCGGGTTGTCGGAGCTGGGCAGGCGCCGGTGAAACCGCGACTTGCGGCGCGGCGGCCGGCCGCAACAGCGGCGTCGCGGGCAGGGGCTGACCGCTGGTCACGGCGTGCAAGCGCGCCAACAGGCCAGGGAGCTGCGGCTCGAGCTGGGGGTAACCTGACCCGGCCAACGCCGTCATCACGCCTTCGACGAGGCGCTTCATCACGTCCACGGATTCGAAGACCAGATCCATGACCTGGCCGCACAGGTCCAGCTCACCGCGGCGCACGTTGTCCAACAGGTTCTCGGCGCGATGGGCGAGTTGCTGGATGTGATCCAGCTCGGCGAAACCCGCCAGTCCCTTGATCGTGTGAAAGGCGCGGAACACGGCGTTGAGCGCCTCGGTCTCCCCAGGATCGGACTCGAGCGTCAGCAGGTGGGCTTCGGACGCGTCGAGGTGTTCGCGCGATTCGCCGATGAAGTCCTGCAGCAGCCCAACGTCTCCATCCAAAACGTACTTGCTGCTGTAGTCGGGCAGCTCGCCGGCGCCGGCTTCGATGTCAACCTCGACGCCGTCGTTATCGTCCGTGCGGCCAGTTGCGTCTGCGGCAGCAGCCTCCGCGACATCGTCGACGACGTCTTCGACGACCTCGTCGACAACGTCTTCAGGGGCGCGTTCGGCGGCAGCGTCCGGCGTCTGAGCCGGCGGGGCGGCCGGAACAGCCGGCGCGGGCGGGCTCGCCAAGAGCGCCAGGATCGAAGCCGCGTCCGCCGGCAACGGGCCGCGATCCATCAGATACGCGAAGCAGGTCTGCAGCCAGTCCGTGACCGCGAGCAGCCGGTCGACGCATTGCGACGTCGGTTCGGCCTGCATCATGTCCTCGGTGGCGTGGCAAATGGTCGCCAGGTCGGAGAGACCGAGCAATCCGGACTCGCCTTTGAGCGTGTGGAACCAGCGACGCAAAGCCTCGATCGGCGCGGCATCCTGTTGCTGCTCGCAGGACAGGACGAGCTTCTCCATGTCCCCGATCGAATCGGACTGCCGGCTCAGGAACTCGGCGATGATCTGGTCGTCGACCAAAGGCGACAGGGTCAACCCCTCCGGGCGCAACAACGGCACGGCAGCGGCCTCATCCGAACCGGCGGCCTGATCCCCGGCCATGGTCTCTGCCGCCGGCGGCATCGCGCCTACCGGCGCGCCGAGTTGCAGATCGACGGGCAAATCGGCCGGAGTCTCCTGGTCGAGCATCTCCTGGAGCACTTCGAGAGCCTGGTTCACGGTCGCGATCACCGCGGCCGGGACATCGCCCTGTTCAGGATGCGCAGACGCGACGGTCGCGGCGTTCTCGGTCAGGGCCGCGGCCTCGACGAAACCGGACTCGCGGAGATGCCCGGTCAACTCCAGGAGTTGCTCGCCGACCTTGACCATGGCCGCCCGATCCGACGGCTCGAGGATCACCATCGTCTGGGCAATTTCTTCCACCTGGGCCTGCACATCCGTGATCGTCATGCGCCACCTCTGGTTCGGTCTGGCGGTCTCGTGGCCGCATTTACGGGTCCTCTGCGGCGATCTGGGCCCGGGCAAACCCGCGGTCGAAGTCCGGGCCACGCAGTCGAGACGGCAAATGGCGTGCCATTTAGAATGACTGGCAACAAGGCGCAGCCGCAGGTGCGTCCAACCGACGGCGGCAGTCGCCGCGGGTTGGGCTGAATTCTCGATCGAATTAGGGGTATATCAGCGGTCGAGAATCCGTCGCGCGTCGGACCAGCGCCGGCGCCACCAGGGATCGTCGAGCGAGTCGGTCCGCACTGGCTGGCCGGCCCGCGGGGCATGGACGAACTCGCCGCCGCCGATGTAGATCCCGACATGCGACGGGCGGCTGCCCTGCAGTTTGAAGAACACGAGGTCGCCCGGGCGCAGGCGATCGAGCGAGATGCTGACGCCGGTGTGCTGCTGTTCGGCGACCCTACGCGGCAGATCAACGCCCACGCGGCGATAGCTCCACTGCGTCAGTCCGCTGCAGTCGAATCCCACGTGCGGTTGGTTGCCGCCCCAGCGATAGGGCCGGCCGAGCTGCGCCTGGGCCGCTTCGGCCACCGACAGGCTGCGTTCCATCGCGGTCGGCGCGCCGGCCGCGGGCGCGGCGGCCGACGGGGTGGCGGCGGGTCCAGGGGCCGCTGGCGCCGCTGTCCCGGGAAGCGGCGTTTGCGGCCGCGTCGGGGCGCTCGTCGACCTCGGCGCCTCCGTCGCGGCCGGTTGGCGCAGGACTCGCTTGGGCGCGCAACCGCCGAGCTGCAAGGTCAGTAGCAGCGCGGCGGCCAGGGCGACGCTTGGCATGAAGCGTTGCGGCGTCATGGTCTCCTCCGCGAGGCCGGCCCGCTGGCCATTTTGCGCTTGGTCCTGGCCTCCATGCAAGTCCAATGCTACCGTTGCGGCATGAGCGAAAACAATCTCGACCTGACCATCGAAAAACTGGTGACCGGCGGGCGCGGCCTGGCCCGCCACGATGGCCAAGCCGTATTCGTCGCGGGTACGGCGCCCGGCGATCGCGTGCGCGTGCGTCCGTCGCAACACCGCCGCGGCTATCAGGAAGCCGAATTGGTCGAGTTGCTCGAGCCCGGACCCGGCCGTCAGGCGCCCCCCTGCCCGCATTACGACCGTTGCGGCGGTTGCGATCTGCAGCACCTGACCGACGACGCTCAACGCCGAGCGTGCCGCGAGATTCTGCTCGACTGTTTTCGCCGTCTGGGCGGCTTCGATATCGCCGACCTCATCGAGCCGGACCTGACCACGCCCACGCTGGGCTATCGCAATCGTCTGCGCCTCGTAGCCAACACCATCGGCCACTACGGACTCATCGAACGCGGCCGCCACGAGGTCGTCCCCCTGGCGACCTGCCCGATCATGACCGAGCCGTTCGCAGCCACCGTCCTGCCCTGGCTGCGGCAGTTGCCCCCCATGGAACAGGTCGTCGTGCGACTGGACGGCCGTGGCGGCTGGCTGCTCTCGCTGTACGGCCATGCCAGCCGCCAGCGTGTGCTGCGCCAGATCCTGGCCGGAGCGAACGGACAAGAACCTCCCGCCCCCGGTCTGCAGGGAATTCTGCTGAATAACCGCCCCCAGTGGGGGCGTACGTACTTGGTGATGCACGTGGCGGACGGCAAGTACCGAGTCTCCCATCAGAGCTTCTTCCAGAGCAACCTCGACGCGGCGGCGCAGATCGTCGCGACCGTCCGCACTTGGCTCGCGTCCGACCACCCGGCCACAACGGATCTGGCCGACCTCTACTGCGGCGTCGGGTTCTTCACCGTCGCCCTGGCCGACCGCTTCGCCCGCATCCTGGCCGCCGATGCAGACGCGTCGGCGCTGCAGGACGCCCGCGAGAACATCCGCCGGCGTTCGCCGGACCTCGCCGAGCGGACGCTCTTGCGGCAAGGCGACGTCCACACGGTGCTGGCCGACCCGGAGAACGCAGCCGCCGTCGACTGGCCGGAAGCCTGCGCGGTGGTCGATCCGCCGCGCGCCGGGCTGGGCAAACCCGCCCTGGCCGCCCTGGCGACGTTGCGCCCGCAGACGGTGGTCTACCTGAGCTGCGATCCGGCGACCCTGGCGCGCGACTGCGCCGCCCTTGGCGCGGCCGGCTATCGCATCCGACGGGTGCGCCCCGTCACCATGTTTCCGCAAACCTCGCACTTGGAAACCCTGGTCCTCTTAGCCAGGACCTGACAGCGCGATCGACTCATGGCCAGTAAACGAACCTTGCCGGCGGCGACCGGCACGAGCGACGCGACGACGGACGGCACGGCCGCGATCGTGCCAGAACTCGACCGGATCGTCGTCATCCTGAGCCACACCACCGAACCGGCCAACATCGGCGCCGCCTGTCGCGCCATGAAGACCATGGGGTTGAGCCGGCTGCGTTTGATCAACCCCGTCGATCCCCGCGGCGACGCGGCGCAGGCGCTGGCCCACGGCGCCCAGGACGTGCTCGACCGCGCGGTCGTGGTCGGCTCGCTCGCCGAGGCCGTGGCCGATTGCGTGGTCGTCTGCGGCACGACGGCGCGCCGCCGCCAGCTCCGCAAGAGCGCCCTCATGCCGCCGCATCATCTGGCCCGCCACGTCGTCGACCACGCCCGCGAGGGGATGGTCGCGATCCTGTTCGGGACCGAGCGCACGGGCCTGACCAACGACGAGATCGACATCTGCCGGTACCTGTCCATGGCGCCGACCGACGCGTCGCAGCCGTCGTTGAACCTCGCCCACGCCGTGATGCTGTTTGCGTGGGAGGTGCGCAAGGCCTGGCTCGCCGGGCAAGGCAGGGAGGACTGGGTCGGGACCGGCGCGGGCGCCGGCGCGCCGCCGCCGCGGCCGGAGATGTCGGTGCGCCACCCGAATCGCGAAACGCGACTGCCGACCCAGCACGAGGTCGACACGATGTACGCGCACCTCGGCTACGCCATGACCGCCATCGGCTACAATGACTTTGAACGCCGCAAATTCTTGCGCTACCTGCGCCAGTTGCACGGCCGGGCCGGCATGGTGAACTGGGAGTTGCAGATCTTTCACCTGCTCGCGCGGCGGATTCTGGAACTTGCCGGGCAACCGAAGTTTAAAGGTCTCGATTGAGACGATCGCACAGCGTCTGGACCGAACAACCGGCGAACCGATCCCCATGATCACGCCAGCCCCCTGCCCTGGCACCGCGACGCGCCGTCGCCGCGTAAGCCCCCACTCGAGCGGCCGCGCCAACGGCCGCGCCACCGCGCGCGCCGGGCTCGTCTGGTTGCTCGGCGCCGTTGCTCTGGCCGCCGGCGGGTGCGAGACCAAGACGCCGGATGCCGGCCCGCACGACACGCATGACGGCGCGACCGTCGCCGCGCTCGCCGACGTAAGCGACCACGATGGCTGCCGCCGGGAGTTCGCCGCCAGCCACATCCTTGTCGCCTGGACCGGGGTGCGGGACTGTCCTCGCGGCCTGGATCGCAGCCGCGAGGAGGCCGAGGAACGCGCCCGGCGGATCGCCCTGCTGTTGCGGACCGGCCGCGGCGACCTCGGCGATCTCGCGCGCCGCTATTCCGACGATCCCTCGGCCCAACGCAACGCCGGTTATCTCGGCGTCTTTCGACCCGGCGAGATGGAGACCGAACTCGAGCGGCTGGTCACCTCGCTGCAAGATGGACAGATCGGCGGCCCGGTGGCCACGCCGTACGGCTGGCACGTCGTGCGCCGCGAGCGGATCCTGAAGGTACGCCTGCATCACCTGCTGATCGCGCATCGCGACGCACGGGGCGCCGACAAGACCGTACGCCGCGATCGCGACGACGCCGCGCGCATCGCCCGCGCGCTGCAAGCACAGATCGGTCAACCAGACGCCGACCCTTGCGCGCTGGCCGCGCAGTTCTCCGACGACCCGCAAAATCGCCGCTTCTGCGGCGACCTGGGCTGGATCACCCCTGGCCTGCTGGAGCCCGAGGCCGAGCGGGCGGTATTCGCCCTGCAACCGGGCGAGGTTTCGCCCGTGATCGAGTCGGTCTTCGGCTTCCACATCTTTTGGCGGCAGTGACCGCGGACGGCCGTCTCAAGCGAGCGGCCGCCGTCCGCCCACAAGGTGGGCCACGCCCAAGGTCAAACGTTCGACGAACACGTCGGCGAACCCCTCTTGGGCGAGCAATTCCCGGTACGCGGCGGCGCTCAGAAAGCGGTCCATGCTCTCCGGCAGATAGGTGTACGCCGCGCGATCGCCGGCGGCTAGCCGTCCCACGCACGGGACGAGTCCGGCCAGGAGCTTGCGCACCGGCGCGGCCGGCCCGCGGCCAGGCCCGGCGGCGTGCGCTTCGGCCCGGAAGAATTCCAGCACGAGGAGTTGGCCGCCCGGGCGCAGCACGCGCCGCATCTCGCGGGCGCCTGCGGTGGGGTCGGCCAGGTTGCGCACGCCGAAGCCAACCACCAGCGCGTCGGCCCAGGCGTCGCGAAAGGGCAGGCAGAGCGCATCGCCGGCCACCGCTCGCACCGCGGTCGCGCCGGGCTTGCCGGCAAGCCGCGCCAGCATCTGCGGCGTGAAGTCGACCGCCACCACTTGGCGAGCGCGGCCGGCGGCCAGGCACGCCAAGCCGAGATCTCCCGTGCCGGCGCAGAGATCCAACACCCAGACCGTGCCGGGATCGAGACGGGCCGCCGCGCGCCGGCGCCAGCGGCGATCGCAGTTCCAGGACAGCAGGTGGTTCAGCCGGTCGTAGTGGCGGCTGATGCGCGCAAACATGGCCCGCACCGCACGCGCATGCGCGGCAGGATCGGCGGCGCGCCCGGTGGCGAGATCGCGGTCGTGGATCGCGGGCAACCGGGTCACGCCTTGGCCTTGAACCGCCGATAACGGTTGAGCTGGAAGTCAGCCCACCGCTGCAGTCCTTGCGACAGACCGAGCACCTCGAGCGCGCGCTCGTACTCCTGGGGATTGACGTGCATGATGTAGCGGTAGCGGCCGCGCCCGTCGGTCAGACCGGTGCTGCTGGCCACGTTGATGTCCGCATCGCACAGCTTTTCGTGGATGCCCACCAGCGCTCCCAATTCGTCGTCCCCCTGGACAAGCAAGGCGTAGTGTGGACCATAAAGCGTCAGCCCCTGGCGCCGCGCCAGCTCTCCCAGCCAGGTCGCGTTCTGCGGATAGATCACTAGCTGCGTTTGCTCGTTGCTGATCGGGAACGCGTTGAAGGCGAGCAGGTTGACTTCACCGGTGGCGAGCATCTTCAGGAACTTGCAGCCCTGTCCCGGACGATTCTCGACCGTGGTGTAGTAGTAGTCGACGCTGAAGATTCTGGCTGACATGACGGCTCCTCCTTGCGAGCGGTCACCGGCAGACCGGGCCCGTGGTTGGAGCGGGGGCCGGACGCGAGACCGGAGGAGCGAAGCAGGTCGCTAGTCGTCGTGGTGTACGGTTTTGCCTCCGGAGACCCGCTCGGCGCCCCGCCCGATTCGCGGGGCCGTTCCGAGACAAGTCAGGTACGTCTGGTCCC